>JAXEXP010000069.1:0-5639 GCA_034113365.1 Candidatus Spyradocola sp. | reverse complement strand
TTGAATTATCTGAATTAGAATTCATGGTTGTTCCACCTCTCTTTTCATTTACGGTGGACAATAAACCACCATTTTCAACATTATATGGTCAGTGAGGTAAAAAAGCAAGCGCGTGAAGCCTATCAGTTAACGGTGTTTGTGATCAGAACTCATAAGGAGGATTGCCGGAGAAGTCGGCGATCACACCGTGGGGCTCCTCCAGATAAAACACCTCAAAGATGGGGTTGTCGGCGGTCTGGTACTGGCCCTTGACGATGGGATTGTTCATGCAGCCCTCCTTGACCGCCATGTTGTTCTCAAACACAGCCTTGCCGTGCAGGCGAATCCAAGCATAGCTGGGGCTGGAAACCGTGACCTCCACATAGGGGTTTGCCTGCATATCCTTGTAGACGTCCTTCTGGTTGTTGGTGCAGAACCACAGCTTGCCGTCCTGCGCAAAGCAGAACATGAAGGGACGGCATTTGGCCTTTCCGTCACGGCCTACGGTGGCCAGATACTGAACGGGGTTGGCGGTCAGAAATTCGACGACTTTGTTCATGGGAATGCCTCCTGTGCGCTTTTCGGCTTGACTTGTGCCTCGCTTGGCTTTAGAATAAGTGCAAAAGTATTCATTGTAAAGTAAGCACAATATTGTGCCGTAGTTACCAAATGGATACTATTGGAGGGATCGCGATGAAACTGCCCGCATGCCCGGTGGAGACGACGCTGATGCTCATCGGGGACAAATGGAAGGTGCTGATCCTGCGGGACCTGATGCACGGCACCATGCGCTTTGGCGAGCTGAAAAAGTCTATCGGCACGGTGTCCCAGAAGGTGCTGACCGCACAGCTGCGGGACATGGAGGAGAAGGGGCTGCTCAACCGCAAGGTGTATGCCGAGGTGCCGCCGCGGGTGGAGTACACCCTCACCGAGACGGGTTACAGCCTCAAGCCGGTCCTGGACGCCATGTGGGCCTGGGGCGCGGATTATAAGGCAAGGAACGGCTGACTGCCATGCCTGCCTGCTTGGACACGGCTCATTCAGACGCTTTCCGTGCCGGCCGATGGACGCCATCGGTTCGGGGCGGGAGGCTTTTTTTGTTGGTTTGCGGAGATGAATGCGGAAGAGATGCTTTCCCGGGGGACACCGCATCCTGCGCTCCGGACGGCTTATTGCTGGAAACGGGCCACAGGACTGCTTTACGGTTCAGAGACCTGAATATTCAGCGGGGAAGGCTTTTGGGGCGCGGGAGAAGGAAGAATTCGGGGAAATGTAGAAATAATATGGAGAAAACAGCCCGGGAAATGGGCGGGGAGGCGAATGGGAATGTTGGTCAGGGAGAGGACCATAGTGCAGCACAGGGCGATCTACTCGCGCTGGGCCTGCGACGACGAGCAGCTGACGGGGCGCGTGCGGCCGATGGAGCCGTGCCCGCTGCGGACGGATTTTCAGCGCGACCGCGACCGCATCATCCACTGCAAGGCATTCCGGCGCATGAAGCACAAGACGCAGTGCTTCATCACGCCCGAGGACGACCACTTCCGCACGCGCCTGACCCACACGATGGAGGTGGCGCAGATCGCGCGCACCATCGCCCGGGCGCTGTCGCTCAACGAGGATCTGACCGAGGCCATCGCGCTGGGGCACGATCTGGGGCACACGCCGTTCGGCCACATGGGCGAGCGCATCCTCAACCGGCTGTCGCCCGGCGGGTTCTCGCACGAGATGCAGTCGCTGCGGGTGGTGGAGGTGCTGGAGAACGACGGCGCGGGGCTGAACCTGACCGAGGCGGTGCGCGACGGCATCGCGCAGCACCCTTCGCACGGGCATCCCGCCACGCGGGAGGGCGAGGTGGTGTCGCTGTCCGACCGCATCGCGTACATCAACCACGACATCGACGACGCGGTGCGCGCGGGCGTGCTGCGGCTGGAGGAGATCCCCAAGGCGCTGCTGGACCGGCTGGGGCGCACGCACGGCGACCGCATCGACACCATGATCGGCGACGTGGTGGCGGCAAGCGACGACCAGCCGCATGTGTGCATGACGCCGGAGGTGTTCGAGGCGACGATGGCGCTGCGGGCGTTCATGTTCCGGCACGTCTACACGCGCGACGTGGTGCAGCGCGAGGAGGACAAGGCCGAGCGGATGCTGGAGAGCCTGTTTGATTATTACCTGAAGCACCCCGAGCAGATGCCGGAGGAATACCTGCGGGACGCGGAAGGCGGCGTGCAGCAGGCGGTGTGCGACTACATCGCGGGCATGACGGACAACTACGCGGTGCACAAGTTTGCCGACATTTTCATCCCCAAGCACGAGATCCTGTTGGGATAGAGTGCGCGGAAAAAGCGCGAAATCCCGCGCTTTTTGGCCTTGTACGCGATTTTTACACGGCGAAAAGTGAAAAGTGAGAAGGATTTGTGCCTTTTTTGACGAATATATCTAGCGGTCAATCTGAAACAGGACGATCGCGCTTCGCAGCGCGCGGAGGAGTGAGATGGCAGGCAGGTTTCCCAACGAATGGATCGACGAGGTGCGCGACCGGTCCGACATCATTTCCGTCGTGTCCGAGTATGTGACGCTTCAGAAAAAGGGCTCCAAGCACTGGGGACTGTGCCCGTTTCACGGCGAAAAGACGCCCTCCTTCTCCGTGGACCAGGAAAAGCAGATGTACTACTGCTTCGGCTGCCACGCGGGCGGCAACGTCATCACCTTCGTCATGGCGATGGAGCGCATGGAGTTCCCCGAGGCGGTCAAGCACCTGGCAGAGCGCGCGCACATGCCCATCCCCGAGACCACGCGCGAGGACACCGGCCCCAAGAAGGACCGGGACAGGCTCTACGCGGCGCTGGTGGAGGCGGCAAAGTTCTACAACCGCACGCTGTACACGCCCGAGGGCGCGCAGGCGCTGGACTACCTGCACGGGCGCGGCATTCAGGACAACGTGATCCGCAGGTTTGGGCTGGGCAGCACCGCAAAGGGCTGGCAGAGCCTGCAGAAGTACCTGAACGGACTGGGCTTCACCGACCAGGAGCTGACCGACGCCAACCTGATCCTGGAGCGCGGCGGCAAGACGTTCGACACCTTCCGCGACCGGGTGATGTTCCCCATATTCGACCCCCGCGGGCGCGTGATCGCGTTTGGCGGGCGCGTGATGGGCGACGGACAGCCCAAATACCTCAACTCATCGGACACGCCGGTGTTCAACAAGCGCAAGAACGTCTACGGCCTGAACTTCCTCAAGGGCGGCAAGCGGCCGTTCATCCGGCTGGTGGAGGGCTACATGGACGTGGTGTCGCTCTATCAGCACGGCGTGGACGGGTGCGTGGCGACGCTGGGCACGGCGCTGACCAACGAGCAGATCCGCCTGATGAAGCGCTATGCGCCGCAGATCATCATCACCTACGACGGCGACGGCGCCGGGCAGCGCGCCATTTCGCGCGGACTGGATCTGTTTGAGATGGAGAATGTGCCTGCGCGCGTGACCGTGGTGCCCGACAAGATGGACCCCGACGAGTACGTGCGCGCAAAGGGCGGACAAGCCCTGGGCGAGCTGGGCAGCATTGATCCCACGACCTACCGGCTGGACACGCTGGCCGCGACGCACGACCTGTCCGACGGCGAGGAGCGCGCCAAGTACGCCGTGGAGGCCGCGCAGGTGCTGCGCAGGCTGGAAAACCCGGTGGAGGTGGAGCGGTTCATCAAGCGGCTGGCAATCGAGACGGGGTTTTCCGAGGAGACGCTGCTGGAGCAGGTGGGCAAGCGGCGCGCGCCGAAGGCGGAGCCGCAGACCGCGTATACGCCGCCTGCCGCCGGGAAAAATAGGGAAGATGATGGGTATATCCGCGCGGAAAAGGAGCTGATCGCCATGCTGGCGGTGGGCGAAAAGGTGCCCCGCGACCTGCTGCGATTGAGCGACTTTACCGACCCTGCGTGCAGCTTTATGGCTAAGATCCTGCTGGAGGAGGGCGGCGACCTGCGCGACATACAGTCTGCGCTGGAGCAGACTGAGGACGAGGCGCTGCGCGGCGAGATCTCGAGCATACTGCTCATCGGGCAGATCGAGGACCGCGACCGCAGGACGCGCATGATCACCGACTGCATCGACGCGCTGCACATGCGCCGTGTGGAGCAGCAGATCAGCCAGTGCGAAAAGCAGCTGGAGGACAAGGCGCTCACCCCGCAGCAGCAGGTGGAGCTGGCCACACAGCTCAGCGCGCTCTACGACAGGCGCGAAAGGCTCCGCAGGGGCCGCACATAGTGGGAAAGCAACGCCGGTTTTTATCGGCTTTTTCAAATAGATTCCTTTATCTCGCCTCCGAGGCTTTGTTTCGGAGCGCATGCGACCGAAAGGAGTGACCGGATTGTCCAACACAGACAACAAACAGGCGCGCGTCAACGCCCTCATTGAGAAGGGCAAGAAGAACGGCCTGCTGACGCAGAAAGAAATCAATGAAGTATTGGCGGATATGCAGATCACGCCCGAGACCTATGAAAAGGTGCTCGACCGCTTTGAGGAGATGGGCATCGAGATCGTGCCCGAGGAGAACAGCGAGCCGCCCGAGGAGGAGCTGCTGCTCGACAGCGAGGCCGAGGAGTTCTCCGCCGAGGCGGAGGATCTGTCCGTGCCCGAGGGCATCGCGACCGATGACCCGGTGCGCATGTATCTCAAGGAGATCGGCAAGGTGCCGCTGCTGACGGCCGAGGAGGAGCTGGAGATCGCCAAGCGCATGGCCGACGGCGACGAGGAGGCCCGCAAGAAGCTCTCCGAGAGCAACCTGCGCCTGGTGGTGTCCATCGCCAAGCGCTACGTGGGCCGCGGCATGCAGTTCCTCGATCTGATCCAGGAGGGCAATCTGGGCCTGATCAAGGCCGTGGAGAAGTTCGACTACTCCAAGGGCTACAAGTTCTCGACCTACGCGACGTGGTGGATCCGCCAGGCCATCACCCGCGCCATCGCCGATCAGGCGCGCACCATCCGCATCCCGGTGCACATGGTGGAGACCATCAACAAGCTCATCCGCGTGTCCCGCCAGCTTTTGCAGGAATACGGCCGCGAGCCCACCCCCGAGGAGATCGCCAAGGAGATGGGTGTGAGCGAGGAAAAGGTGCGCGAGATCACCAAGATCGCGCAGGAGCCGGTGTCGCTGGAGACGCCCATCGGCGAGGAGGAGGACAGCCATCTGGGCGACTTCATCCCCGACGACGACATCCCTGCGCCCGCGGAGGCGGCGGCGTTCACGATGCTCAAGGAGCAGCTGACCGACGTTCTGGACACGCTGACGCCTCGCGAGGAGAAGGTGCTGCGCCTGCGCTTTGGCCTGGACGACGGCAGGGCGCGCACGCTGGAGGAGGTCGGCAAGGAGTTCAACGTCACGCGCGAGCGCATTCGCCAGATCGAGGCCAAGGCGCTGCGCAAGCTGCGGCATCCCAGCCGCTCCAAGAAGCTCAAGGATTTCCTGGAGTGAGAGCGTTTTTTCAGGGAACAAGCGTGGGTTTGGCTGCGCTTGTTCCTTTTCTGTCGGAGGGTAGCGCGCAGCCGGGGCGCCCGCCGCAGCCGTGTTTTGCCGGGGGCAAAACCCCCGCGCCCGCCCGCACAAGCCGCTCTGCAGCATGTGCACAGGCAGAAAGCCGTGGTTCGTGCCCACGTCCACCACGCGATC
>JAXEXP010000068.1:0-15520 GCA_034113365.1 Candidatus Spyradocola sp. | reverse complement strand
ACATGCCTGTTTTTTGACAGTCTGACATCCCGCAGAAAAAATGCTTCTGCGGGATGTTTTTGTGCCGGGATCGTCACTCCGGCGCGATCATGTCGGCGATCTCCAGGCACAGCGCCAGGTACTGCTGCGCCTGCCGCTCGGTCATGCCCCCGGCTCTGCGGGCCAGGTGCTGGGCCAGCTGCTCGGCGGGCGCGCCCGGGCTCTGCCGGGGCAGCGATCGCAGCCTGCGGTAGGGGTCTACGCAGGGCAGGCCCTCCTGCTGCAGCGTCTGCACCATGGCCGTGACGCGGTCGGGGTGGGACTTGAGCAGCGCGCGGTACTTGTTCTGCAGCCGCAGCGCCAGCGCGCGGTCGCCGCCCGAGAGCGAGGCCACGCAGGCGCGCACCGACACGCCCTGCCCCTGCGCGGTGAGCACGCTGCGCAGCAGCTCGTCGATCTCCTCGCTGGTAAAGGGCGTAAAGGGCGCGGCGCGGCCCGTGGGCACGTCGCCCGGCGCATCGCCCGCCTTGACGGCCGCATAGTAATAGTTGCGCACGCTGTTGGACTTGCGGCCCGTCTTTTCGGCCATGCGGTCGAACGCCACGCGCAGCGGCTGTCCGCCGGCGTTGCAGGCGCGCACCTCCTGCCACAGCAGCGCGGTCTCCTCCGGGCTCCACCCGGCATGCGCGTTCATGGAAATCACCTGACTCATGGGATTGCCTCCTGACTTTATCCGAATGGATTTCGTATTCAGTAAAGAGTATGCGCACCGCACGGGCCGATTATACTATGCGGCGCGCAAAAATATCCTTTTCATGCGCCGCACGATGAATTATAATGGAGAAACAAGAACCATCCGAGGAGGTGTCCGGCATGCAGATGCCGCCAGCCCTTCAGTTCGCCGTGGACGCGCTGCTCCGCGATACCCCGCCCGGGGACGTGCGCGCCGCCGCCGACGCGCTCTCCCAGCGCTACCGCCTCGACGAAAAGCACCCCGCCGGCCGGCGCCTGCTGTGCAGCGAGGGCGAGATGCGCGCCTACTGCGCCTTCCGCATGCCCGCCACCTACGCCGCCCTCGTGCGCGCGATGGAGATGCTGCGGCAAAGCGGCGTGCGGCAGGTCTCCTCGCTGACCGACGTGGGCTCGGGCACGGGCAGCGCGCTGTGGGCCGCGCGGGAGGTGTTCGGCGTGCAGTCCGCCGCGCTCATCGAGCGGGAGCCGGGCATGATCGAACTGGCCAGGCGCCTGCTGCAGGGCACGGACGACGTGAACGCCGGTTGGACGCAGCAGGACATGCTGACGGCCAGCCTTCCCCCGGCAGACCTGGTTACCGCCTCCTTCTGCCTGGGCGAGCTCGACCAGCGGGACGCCGAAGAAATGGTGCAGCGCCTGTGGCAGGCCGCCCGCACCGCGCTGCTCATCATGGAGCCGGGCACGCCCGCGGGCCACGCGCGCATCCGCCGGTACGCCGCGCTGCTGCGCGGCCTGGGCGCGCACATGGCCGCGCCCTGTCCCTCCTTTGCCGGCTGCCCCATCGCGGCGGACGACTGGTGCCACTTCACCGTGCGCGTGGAGCGCACCGGCCTGCACCGCTACCTCAAGGACGGCACCCTGCCCTATGAGGACGAGAAATTCTCCTTCCTCGCCGTGGCGCGCGAGCCCGTCTCGCCGGCCGCCGCCCGCATCCGCCGCCGTCCGCTGGTGCACAGCGGCTTCGTCGAGCTGCCCCTCTGCCGCGACGGCGCCGCCGAGACCGTCAGGGTCACCAAAAAGCACCCCGCCTACAAGACCGCCCGCAAGGCCCAGGTGGGCGACCGATGGGAGGAATGACCGCATGGCCGACGCGCGCCTTCTGTTCCCACAGAAAAACCTATGCAGGCAACAGCGGTGTATCCTTTGGCTTCCCCTTGAGGGGAAGCTGGCGCCCGCAGGCGACTGATGAGGTGTTCGTCATGTACTAGCCCTGCCCCAGACGCACGGAATTACATCAGTGAATTTCTAGCAGCACGTTTTTGACATGCAAAGCCCTCGGGATCATACAGTCCCGAGGGCTTTTGTCAGTGTTCCTTACGCTTTTTCCAAAGAGAATTACAGTACGCGGTCTGCATAGACAGCCGCATGGACGTGCTCCGCAGCATCGGCCTTCGCGCGGAAATGCGCGTGCACCGCCTCCTGATCCAGCCAGCCCTTCTGTTCGCCGGATCTGCGGCCCTGCGCGAGCGCGTCGAGCAGCGTCGCCGCGGCCTGTGCCGTCTCTTTTTCGACGGGCGGTGCGCCATGGGGGAGAGGGGTGCGGTCTTTCAGGTGGATGTCGCGCCTTTGTCTGTGATGCCGTGCAGCACCTCACCCGCGCTGGCCGAGGTAGTCCAGGAAGGGGCCGGGGAAGAGCGTCAGCTTTCCGTCCTCGATGGCGATGACGCGCGTGCACAGGCGCTCGAGCAGGTAGGCGTCGTGCGAGCAGACCAGCAGTGTGCCGTTGTAGGCCGAAAGCGTCTCCTCCAGCCGCTCGCGCGTGGGCAGGTCGAGGTGGTTGGTGGGCTCGTCCAGGATCAAGAACTCCTCGCGGCGGAGTATGGGCACCGCCAGCTTGAGCTTCATCTTCTCGCCGAAGGACAGCGAGCCGATGCGCTGCGCCATGTGCCGCTGCGTAAGGCCCAGATTGTGCAGCTGCGTGCGCATGCCGCCGTCCACGCTGCCCAGCGCGCCGTACAGATAGTCCAGCACCGTCTGCTCCGGGTCAAACTGCGCAAAGTCCTGCTCGATCAGGCGCGGGTGCGCAGTGGGGGACAGCCACAGCTCGCCCTCGCAGGGCTCCTTCCCCAGCAGCATGTTGATCAGCGTGGTCTTGCCGCTGCCGTTGGGCCCCACCAGCGCGATGCGCTCGCCGCGGCACAGCACGAACTGTCCGCCCTCAAACAGCACGCGCTCGCCGAAGCGCTTGGTCAGCCCCTTGGCCTCGCACACGCGCCGCGTGCTCTGCGCCTCGCCCTCGATGCGGAAGTACACGTTTTTCTCGCGCTGGGGGCGCGGCTCCACCTCCTGCCGCATGCGCTCCAGCCGCTTTGCGTCGGACTTGACCTTCTTGTCCATCTTTTTGGCGCGGGCGCGCTTGCCCTCCTTGACGCCCATCTTCAGGCCGCTGGAGTCCTTTTCGGTGGACTTGCGGTGCGCCTTTTCGGCGCGGGCGTGCAGCGCGGCGATGTCCTCCTCCAGCGCCTTCTGCTTCTTGACGCCCTCCTGCCAGCGGTGCATCCGCTCGGCGTAGTCGCGCGCCTTGGCCTCGCGGTAGTCGGTGTAGTTGCCGCCGTACTCCGTGACGCGGCCGTTTTCCAGCTCCAGTATGCGATCCACCGCCCGGTCGAGGAAGTACCGGTCGTGCGACACCACCACCAGCGTGGCGTAATTGCCGGAAAGCTCGTCCAGCAGCGCCTGCACACCGTCCATGTCCAGATGGTTGGTGGGCTCGTCCAGCAGCAGCAGCCCCGCGCCCGACTGCAGCGCCTCGTTCAGCGCCGCCCGCGTGCGCTCGCCGCCCGAGCGCGTGTCCGTGACCGCCTGCTCCTGCGCCATGCGGTGCACGCCGCCGCGCTCGTCCACGCGCAGCTGCCCGCCGTCCAGCGCAGGGCCGCCGCCCGCGATGAGGCTCAGCAGCGTGGACTTGCCCGCGCCGTTGGGCCCCACCAGCCCCACGCGCTCGCCGCGCTCGATCGAAAAGGAAACGTCGTCAAAAATCACGCTCTCCCCGAGCGATAACGCCAAATGCTGTGCCGTGATGTGCGCCATACACATGCCTCCGTTTCACAAAAAAAGTCCCCGCGCAGGTGGCGGGGACGGAAAAAATCACGGCTGCACGCACAGGGACACATCAGGCAGGCGCAGATCCTTTCCGCACACTCCGTCCCCTTGCGCGCACAAAACGCACCCCAAGCCGGGGCGTTCTGCGATCAGAGCAGGGTCAAGAGCGGGATCAGATCTTCAACATACCTTGTGGCGTACCTCCTGCGGTGGATTTTCACCTAAAGGATAACGCCGCAAGGCCCGTTTGTCAAGAGTTTTTCTGCCAGTGGCGCAGCATCGGATAGGGGTTGACCGCGCGCATGAAGTCGCCCTCGTACATGCCAAAGTGCAGGTGCGGCGCCATGACCCCGCTCGTGCCCACCGGCCCGTAGCCCGTGTCGCCCACAAAGCCCAGCAGCTGGCCCTTTTTGACCTGCGCGCCCACGGCCACGCCGTCGTAGAAGCTGGACAGGTGCGCGTAGTAGTAGTACACGCCGTCGCTGTCGCCGCGCACGCCGATGCGCCAGCCGCCCAGCGTGTTCCAGCCCGCCTTTTCGATCACGCCGTCGCCCACGGCGTACACCGGCACGCCCCAGTCGGCCATCAGATCGATGCCCTCGTGGCTGCGCACGCCGCCGAAGAGCCGGTCCTTTCCCCAGTCGTTCCAGTAGGGCGCGGATACGCTGGAGAGGAAGGGAAAGCGCTTGTTTTCCACCACGTCCTGCAGGTAGCGCAGCCTGCCCAGCGCGTCCTGCACGCCCTGCCGCAGCGTGTAGGGCACGCGCGCCAGCATCTCCTGCTGCGTGCCGCACCCCGCCAGCAGCGCGGCGTTTTTGTTGAGCTCCAGTGCGTCGGGCCTTGTGATGTCGCGCCCCTGCGCCAGGTCCAGCGCGATGAGCACCGGATAGGTCGACTCGCCGTCCGCGGCGGCAAGGTAGTCGTTCAGCCCGTCGCCGAACTGGTACAGCATCACCTGCGGCGGCGCGGCGCCCATCAAAAGCACCGCAAACAGCGCAAGCACAGCCAGCAGCATCGTCTTTTTCAGCATCAAAATACCTCCCATCTTTACGCCTATACCGACGAGAGGGGAGGGGGCGTCCGTTGCAGGAAATCGCTGTCAGCCCACCGTCAGCGCCGCCATTCCGCG
The DNA here is from genome assembly GCA_034113365.1 of Candidatus Spyradocola sp. Taxonomy (GTDB): domain Bacteria; phylum Bacillota; class Clostridia; order Christensenellales; family UBA1750; genus Spyradocola. Next base: position 10,617 of record JAXEXP010000068.1, on the reverse strand, counting down.
CCAAATACAATGAATAGGGGAGGGAGACGTTGCCGATTTCAATGGATGAAAAGTAAATACATTGCGGGAGTATCCTGTGGCTTCCCCTTGAGGGGAAGCTCAGCCTGTCAAAAAACAGGCATGTGCTCCCTGGGGATGCATGAAGGGGCCGCAGCCCCTTCATCTTCAATCCGCAGGCGGGGGCGTGTACCCCGCCGAGGAGCGATTTTCTGTACGTTAGGAAAAAAAGCTGGACGAAGTCTCTGTTTCCACCGTCCTTCATCCATAGGCAGATGGAAAATCGCTTCCGATACAGAAAAAGATGAGTATTCATCTTTTTCGAGCCTGTCGACTTTGTCGACAGGCTGGGCTTCCCCTTGAGGGGAAGCTGTCGCCGCAGCGACTGATGAGGTGTCTGTCAAGCACCAACACAGCCCCAGACGCACCAAAAACGGCAGATAAAATCGAGGGAAGTCCTTTCCTGCACCGAAAAGCTGCAGAATAATGCAGTCAGTCCACCACATAGCCCGCGTTTTGCAGCGCCGTAACCGCCGTTTTCAGTGATGTTTCTTTGACCAGCACATAGTCCGTGTCAAACGTGGACACGCAAAATACGCTGACGCTTGCTGCCGCCAGCGCCGCCGTGATGCCCGCCAGCACCCCCACCAGCGAGAACGCCAGCGTGCCTTCCACGCGCAGCGCACGCCAGCCGTCCTCGCGTTTCTGGGCGCCCTCCGGCACCCGATTCGTCTCACAAACCAGCGATTTTTCCTCCGGCGTACACCCCAAAAAGGTCAGCTCACCCGACCAATCCACTAGCCCAATATCCCGGATTTTGCACACCGTGTACGCTCCGTCCAGCACCTTAAGCCGCATCAAAACCCATCCATTTTCACACAAAAAAAGCGGGAAGAACGGGGTGTTTTCCCGCCCTTTCCGCGCTTTTTTGTGGTCGTTTAGATCTCCTCGTCGGGATCGTCGCCGATCTCCTCGCCGTCGAAGCGGCGCTGCACGATGGCGATCAGCTTCTCGAGCAGAGAGTCGTCCTCCACGGGCACGAACTCCTCCATGTCGTCGTCCATCTGCACGATCTTCATGATGTAGACCTCCTGATCGGCGCAGCCGCACTCCTCGTCGCAGGTCTCCTCATCGTGTTCGCACTCTTCGCAGTCGCACTCCTCGGCTTCCGCGTCGCTCAGAACGGCGTACTCCTCGCCGTTGTAGAAGAAGTAGTCCATGACCTCGAGTTCAAAATCATTGCCCTCGTCATCGGTAAAGACAACGATATCGCGTTCATCCTGCATGTTTTCGCACCTCGCAAAAAGTATTTTACCGCTACTATTGTACCCCAAATGCGCGCGTTAAGCAAGGAAAAGTTTCCGCCTGCGGTATTTTTTCACAAAAAACCAATAATTTTTGAGCGCGGCGCGCCCCAGGGGCATTTTGCTTTGCATTTTGGCGCGGATACTGTATAATATAGAGAATACATTTTTGCAGGAAAGGACAGATTTTTTCACATGATTACAGGCAAGCTGATCGCGGGCAGCGGCGACCTTTCGGAGGTTCAGTCCATCCGCATGCGCGTGTTCGTGGACGAGCAGGGCTTCCCCGCGGACGAGGAGATGGACCAGTACGACGCCCGCGCCGTGCACGCGCTGCTCTACGACGACGACCACAACCCCGCCGCCACCGGCCGGCTCTACATCGACGACGACGGCTACTGGCGCATCGGGCGCGTGGCGGTGCTGAAAAGTAAGCGCGGCGCGCAGCTGGGCGACCTGGTGATGCGCATGCTGCTGGACAAGGCGCTGGGCGTGGGCGCCAAGCGCTTCCACATCTCGGCGCAGCGCCAGGCGGAGGGCTTCTACGCGCTCTACGGCTTTGCGCCCTACGGCGAGGAATACATGGATCACCACGTGCCGCACATCGACATGGAGGCCACCGACGAGAGCATCGTAAAGGCGGTGTTCACGGGCTGCAGAGGCTCGCAGTTCGTGTAAAACCGGGCCATTTGACGCAGGAAAAGGGAGGGAATTTGGGCATGGGCATGACGTGCATCGCCGGGCGCGCGGGCGCGGGCAAGACCACGCGCTGTCTTTCGGTCATCCGGCAGGCGCTTGCGGCGGGCGCACCCGTGATCGTGCTCGTGCCCGAGCAGGACACCGTGCAGGCCGAGCTGATGCTGGCGCGGCAGCTGGAGCTTCCCGTGTTCTGGAACCTCGAGGTGCTCTCGCCCACGCGGCTGGTGCGGCGCGTGCAGGGCCTGATGGGGGGCAGCGCGCGGGTGTGGCTGTCCGACGCGGGGCGCGCGATGGCGCTGCGCGGCGCGATGCTCAGCCTGCGGGACAGCCTCAAATACTTCAAGTCCGGCTCGCAGGGCGCCGCCGACAGCATGGGCGACTTTCTGGTGGAATTAAAGCGCGGCGAGGCCGACGAGACGGCGCTGCGCCTTGCCGCCGACCGCCTGCCCGCGGACGGCGCGCTGGCCCAGAAGCTCTACGACCTGGCCGCCATCTACGAGGCCTACGAGGGCCGCATGGCGGGCAAATACCTCGACGGCGAGGACGCGCTGCGCGCCTGCGCCGCCCAGATCGCCTCGTGCACGCAGCTGTCGGACTACACCGTGGTGGCCGACGGCTTTGACGTGCTGCCCAGAACCACGCTGCGCATGCTGGCGGCGCTGGCGGGGCGGTGCCGCGCGGTGTACGCGTCCTTTTCCGTTTGCGGGCAGGACGCGGGCGACGCGGCGCTCTACGAGCAGTCCCGCCTGTCGATGGAGACGCTGCGCGGCATGTGCGCGGAGGGCGGCGTGCCCTTCCAAGTGGAAGCTTTGCCCGACCGCGCCCTGCCCGACCCCGGTCTGGAGCACCTGGCGCGCAATCTGTTCGCCCAGCGCCCGCAGAGGATGCCCCCGCCCCCCAGCGTGCACCTGGTGCAGGCGCGCGACCCCTTCATGGAGGCCGAGCGCGCGGCGGGCTATCTGTTCGAGCAGTGCCGCACGCGCGGGCTGCGCTACCGCGACATGGCGGTGGTCTGCGGCGACATGGACACCTATGGCGAGCGCCTGAAGCAGGCCTTCGAGCGGCGGAACATGCGCGCCTACATCGACCGCGCGCCCACCGCAGACCGCCACCCCGCGGCGCAGTACCTGCTCTCGGCGATGGCGGGCGCGGCGCGGTATTACCGGCTGGACGACATGCTACGGTGCTTAAAATCCGGCTGCTGCGGCCTGTCCGAGCGCGAATGCGACCGGCTGGAGCTGTACGCGATGGAGCACGGCCTCGAGGGCAAGCTATGGGAGCTGCCCATCGAGCAGCAGAGCGAGCCCACCGGCGCCGAGCGCCCTCTGGAGGCGTTGCGCGCGCAGTTTTTTGCGCCCATCGCCGCCTTCCGCGCGGGCGGGCAGACGCGCACGGCGCGCGCCTTTGCCGAGGACGCCGTGCGCCTGATGGACGCCGCAGACCTGCCCGGCCAGCTCTACGCGATGCACGAGGAGAGCCGCGAGCAGGGGGATCTGACGCGCATGCAGTGCGTGCGGCAGGTGCAGGACGCGATCAACTCCGTGCTGGATCAGGCGGTGGAGCTGTGCGGGCAGGAGCGGATGACCGCGCAGGACTTCATCAAGCTATTCCGCGCAGGGCTGAGCGCGGTGACGCTGGGCTCCATCCCCATGTCGCCCGACGCGGTGTATGTGGGCGACATCACGCGCTTCAAGGGCCGCGACGTGCAGCTGCTCTACGTGGTGGGCATGAACGCCGACGGCATCCCCTCGCGCCATCAGGACGGCGGCCTGCTCGCCGAGAACGAGAAGGTGCTGCTGCGTGAAGCGGCCAAGCAGGCGGGCGCGGACATCCGCATCAACCTGCTGCACAACCGCGCCGCCGTGGAGCGGTTCGCCATCTTCGGCGCGCTGATCTCCCCGCGGCAGGAGCTGGTGCTGTCGTGGCCGGCGGTCAGCGCGCGCGGCGCAGCCAACCGCGAAAGCCCGCTGATCTCGCGCATCCGCCAGCGCGTGTTCCCCGGCATTGCCGTCGAGTGCGGCGTCACGGGCGACGGCTTCGTCTACGCCGGTGCGCGCGCGTCCATGCGCGAGGCGCTTGCGGCGGGCCTGCGCGCGCGGAAGAACAATGTGGAGACCGAGGGCCTCGCCGGGCTGGAGGGCGCGTACAGGGCCGCCTTCCCCGAGGACTACGCCGCCGTCTGCCGCGCGGTGGACGCAAGCGCCGCCGACCAGCGCATCGACGCGGACACCGCGCTCGCGCTCTATCAGCGCGCCGCCAAGCAGCAGATGTACGGCGTGGACGGGTTGGTGGCGGGCATTTCGCAGATCGAGACGTTCGCGCTGTGCCCCTTTGCGCACTTTGTGGGCTACGGCCTGCGCCCCAGAGAGCTGCGCGAGCCGCAGATGGACGCCCGTGAGCGCGGCACGCTCGAGCACAAGGCCGTGGAGGGCTTCATGCGCGCGGTGGGGCAGGAGACGGGCGAGCTGGACGACGCGCGCGCCGAGCGCCTGATGGACGAGGCGCTGGGGCCGCTGTTTGAAGAGGACGCGCAGCGCATGCGCGGGCGCGACGGCCTGGCCAGGGCGGGCCACAGCCAGATCCGCCGCACGATGCACCGCGTGGGCCGCATGCTGGCGCTGCAAAGGCGGCTGTCCGCGTTCCGCACCAGCGCGCAGGAGATCGCGTTCCGCCCCGGCGACCTGCCCCCGCTGCGCCTTGCGGGCGGCAAAAAGGTGTACCTGGAGGGCAAGATCGACCGGGTGGACGTGCTCGACCTGCCCGGCGGCGAGTACGCCCGCGTCATCGACTACAAGACGGGCAACAACGCGCTGGAGGCCGAGGACATCTATTACGGCCTGCGGCTGCAGCTGTTCCTGTACCTGGACGCGGTGCTGAGCATGCGCGGCGCGCACCCCGCGGGCGTGTTCTACCAAAAGCTGGGCCAGGCGCAGGTCAACCTGGACGGCGCGATGCCGGACGAAAAGATCGCCAAAAAGCGCGACAAAAAGCTGCGCCTGACGGGGTATCTGCTCGAGGACGAGGAGGTCATCTCCGCCATGTGCGCCGACCCCGACCGCATGGACGAGCTGCTGCCCATCGCGCCGCGCACCTCCAAAGGCCGCGCCCTGCCCGGGCAGTACACCAAGGCGAGCATGGAAAAGCTGCTGACCGAGGAGCAGTTCTCGGCGCTGCGCAGGCACACCCGCCGCAAGCTCTCGCAGCTTGCGCAGGGCATTCTGGACGGCGACGCGGCCGTCTCCCCCGCGCAGACGGGCGACCTGGACGCCTGCAAGAACTGCCGCTTCCGCGCGGTGTGCGGCTTTGACGAGAGCCTGCCGGGCTGCACCCGCCGCAAGCTGCGCATGGACGCCGAACAGGCGATGCAGGCCATGGGAAAGGACGAGGACGATGCCTGACTTCTGCGGAAACAACCGGCGCGTCGCCTCAACGCTTCTTCTATTATATGGAAAACATATGGAAAACCGCTCCGTCCGGCGTTCTGCCTGATGGAGAAACTGTCGGACAGCATTCTCATGGATATGAAAAACATCTCCGCATTGCGGGGGATGGGAAAGGAGGCGCGCGATGCCTGAGTTTTCTTTGGATCAACGGCGCGTCATCGAGCACCGGCAGGGCAATCTGCTGGTCAGCGCGGCGGCGGGCTCGGGCAAGACCACGGTGCTGGTCGAGCGCATCCTGAGCCTGATTTCCGGGGGCGCGGACATCGCGTCCTTCCTCATCGTCACCTTCACGCGCGCCGCGGCCGACGAGCTGCGCCAGCGCCTGACCGCGCGGCTGGAGACCGAGGCCGAGGGCGACATGCGCATGCAGGAGCAGGCCGGGCGCGTGGAGCTGGCGTCGATTTCCACCATCCACGCCTTCTGCCTGCAGCTGATCACCCGCTACTTTGAAAAGGCGGGCGCGGAGCCCAACCTGCGCCCCTGCTCCGAGGCCGAGCGCATCGAGCTGCAGGAGCGCGCGCTGGACGAGGTCCTCAACGAGGCCTACGAAAGCGACGACACGCTGCGCCGCCTCGAGCGCATGGGCGGCCCCGAGCAGGTGCGCATGAACGTCACCGGCCTGTACCGCTTCCTGATGTGCCAGCCCGACCCCGAGGACTGGCTGGCGCGGGAGACGCAGCGCTACCGCGACGAGTCCGCGCACCCGGAAGGCTCCGAATGGTTCGCGCAGGCGCAGATGGGCAGCCGCTCCGGGCTCGTCCATGCCATCGCGCAGGCGCGGGCGGCGCTTTCCTTTGCGCAGAACAGCCCCGCGCCCGACTGCCGGAAGATGGCGGACTTCATCGCCGCCGACATCGCCGCGATGGAGGACAGCCTGCGCACGGGCGAGGCCGCGTCCTTTGCCACCTGGCGCTCGCCCAACCGCAAAAAGGAGGACAACAGCCCCGAGCTGACCCGCCTGCAGGCGCTGCGCGGCGAGTACAAGGACGCCTTTACCGACGCGGCAGGGCAGACGCTGCGCATCAACGAATGGGAGCAGCGCAAATACGCCGACATGGCCGACGCCGTGGACGCGCTGGCCGACGTCACCCGCGCCTACATGAAAAAATACGCCGACCTCAAGCGCGAGGCGGGCGTGGTGGACTACAACGACCTGGAGCAGACCGCGCTGCGGCTGACGCAGGACGCGGGCGTGTGCGCCGACGCGCGAGAGAAGTACCAGTACATCCTCGTGGACGAATACCAGGACTCCTCACTGGTGCAGGAGACGATTTTGTCGCGCATCAGCCGGGGGGACAACGTGTTCCACGTCGGCGACGTCAAGCAGTCCATCTACGGCTTCCGCCAGAGCGACCCGTCGCTGTTCCTGTCCGAGCAGCGGCGCTACAAGGCGGGCGCGGGCGGGCAGCTCATCGCGCTCAACCGCAACTTCCGCTCGGCAAGGAACGTGCTTTCTTCCGTCAACCGCATCTTTTCGCGCTGCATGACGCAGGAGGCCGCCGGCATGGACTACGACGAGGACGCCGCGCTGCATCCCGGCCGAGAGGACACCCCCGACGGCCCGCCCACCATACTGCAGCTGATCGACCGCAGCGGCGCGGCTGCGGACGGGGAGGACGGGGAGACCGCCGGCGAGATCGAGGTGGTGGCGCGGCTGGTGCGCCGCCTGGTGGGCACGCCCATCCACGACCCCGACGGCGCCGAGCGCCCCGCGCGCTACGGCGACATCGTGGTGCTGCGAAGGGCCGTGCTGTCGGTGCTGCCGCAGTACATGGAGGTGTTTGCCCGGCACGGCATCCCCGTCTACGCGGGCCGCGGCGGCAGTTTTTACGAGACCCCCGAGATTTTGCAGGTGATGGACTACCTCTGGGCGGTGCACAACCCGCTGGAAGACGTGCACCTGCTGGGCGCGCTGCACGGCGTGGGCGATTTTGACGCGCAGGAGCTGGCGCAGATCCGCCTGCACGGCAGAGGCCCCGACGGCCGGAACGAGAACCGCCGCATGTGGTTCTGCCTGGCGGGCTACGCGGCCGACGGCCCCGACGAAGCGCTGCGCGAAAAGGCGCGCCGCTTTGCCGTGCAGCTGCAGCGCATGCGCCGCCTGGCGCAGGAGGACAGCCTGTCCGCGCTGTGCTCGGCCGTGCTGGAGGAGACGGGGATGCTCGTGCGGTTTTCCGCGCTGCCCAAGGGCCGCGTGCGCGCCGCCAACCTGCGCTCCCTGCCCGAGCGCGCCGCCGAGTACGACGCCGCGGGCCTGCGCCTGGGCGACTTTCTGCGCCGCATCGCCGCGACCTCCGGCCGCAACCGCGAGGAGGACGTGCCCGCCTTCTCTGAAAACGACGACGCGGTGCGCATCATGACGGTGCACCAGTCCAAGGGGCTGGAGTTCCCCATCGTCATTGGCGCGGGGCTGGGCGCGCGCTTCCGCACCGGCAACGACAAGAGCGAGGACGGCTACCGCGTCAGCCGCGTCTGGTGCGACCGCGAGTGGGGCCTTGCGCTGGACTATTACGACCCCGACGAGTCCGCGGTGGACGAGACCGTCAAGACCCGCGCCATCGCGCTGCGCAGGCGGCGGGAGAGCATCGCCGAGGAGATGCGCATACTCTACGTATTGATGACCCGCGCGCGCGAGCGCCTGGCGCTGGTGGGCGAGGTGAGCGATCTTTCCCGCCGCGTGCAGGCCTGGGCGCAGGGCGGCGTCAGCCCCGGCTGCATGCTGGACTGGATCGTGCCCGCCGTGCTCGACCACCCCGACGCGCAGGCGCTGCGCAGCCGCTGCGAGGTGGTGCTGCCCGTGCGCGGCGACGCCTCCCGCTGGGACATCCGCGTGCAGCTGGACGAGCAAGCCCCGCAGGACGCGCCGGAGGAGACCGCCCCCGCCCCGCAGCAGCCCCCGCAGCCCGACGAGACGCTGCTGGCCCAGCTGCAATACGTCTATCCCCACCCCGAGCCCGCCGTGCTGCAGAAGCAGTCCGTCACCGAGCTGGCCCACGGCGACGAGGAGAGCTTCTTTGTGCGCAGAAAGCCCGCGTTCTTAAGCCAGGAGCGTAGGCTCACCGGCGCCGAGCGCGGCTCCGCGCTGCACCGCTTCATGGAGCTGCTGGACGTAAACGCCCTCAAGACCGGCGACCTGCGTTCCAATTTGACCGAACAGGCCGAGCGCGCCGCCGCGCAGCAGCGCATGACGCGCGAGCAGGCCGACGCGGTGATCTCCGGCATGGAGGAGATCGAGCGCTTCTTTGAGGGGCCGCTGGGGCGCGCGATGCGGAACGGCGCCGCGTTCTTCCGCGAAAAGCCCTTCGAGCTGCGCATGGACGAGGAGGGGCAGACGCGCCTGGTGCAGGGCGTGATCGACCTGATCGTGCAAACAAACGAGGGCGCGGTGCTGGTGGACTACAAGACCGACCACACGGGCCTGGACCCCGACAGCGTGCGACGCAGGCACGGCGCGCAGGTGCGGCTCTACCGCAGGGCGGCGCAGCAGGCGGGCCTTTCGGTGCGCGCGTGCGTGGTCTACCTGTTCTATACGGGTCAAATTATAGAAATCCCGCAGGATGCGGATTCCCCCGTGTGAAAAAAGACGCAGTCCCGAACGCGAAACGGACAGGCGATGCGCCAAACAAAGCCAATCGCCGGAATTCCGCAGGAATTTTCGGCTTTCGCGCGGGAATAGGCGCAGAACCGACTGCGGTGTTTACGGGCGATGTTCCAAACAAAGCAAATCGTGGAGATCCCGCAGGATGCGCAAGGCATGACAATATAATGTTGATATAGACTGAGAAAGGGGAGTTTTCCCATGACCAACCTGCTGGTAAAGCTGTTTATCCGCAATGCGGGCGACACCGCGGACCCGAAGGTGCGCCAGGCCTACGGGCAGCTGACGGGCCTGACCGGCATCGTGCTCAACGCGCTGCTGTTCGCCGGGAAGTTCATCGTGGGCACGGTGTCGGGCTCCGTGTCCATCGCGGCGGACGCCGTCAACAACCTCTCGGACGCGGGCTCGTCGGTGATCTCGCTGCTGTCCTTTAAGCTGGCGGGAAAGCCGGCCGACGAGGACCATCCCTTCGGCCATGCGCGCATCGAGTACATCGCGTCGCTGGTCGTGGCCTTCATCATTCTGCTGCTGGGCATCGAGCTGATCAAGACCAGCATCGACAAGATCATCCACCCCGAGCTTGCGGCGTTTTCCTGGGTGACGGTGGGCGTGCTGGCCGCGTCCATCCTCGTCAAGCTCTGGCTGTTCACCTTCAACCGCACCATCGGCAAGCGCATCGACTCGGTGGTGATGCAGGCCACCGCCGCCGACAGCCTCTCCGACGTGCTGGCCACCGGCGCGGTGTTGCTCTCCACCATCGTAAGCCCCCTGATCCGCTTTTCGCTGGACGGCTACATGGGCGTTGTGGTAGCGGGCTTCATCATGTGGTCGGCGGTGGGGATCCTGCGCGAGACCATGAACAAGCTGCTGGGCGAGGCGCCCACGCAGGAGACGCAGGAGATGCTCGCCCGCCACCTGCTGCGGCACGAGGGCGTGCTGTCCATCCATGACCTGGTGGTGCACTCCTACGGCCCGGGCCGCACGTTCGCCTCCGTGCACGTGGAGGTGGACGCCAAGGAGGACATCCTAAAGTCCCACGACATGATCGACAACATCGAGCGCGAGGTGCTGCTCGACCACGGCATCCAGCTGGTCATCCACCTGGACCCCGTGGTCACCGACGATCCAGAGGTCAACGCGCTGCGCAACCGGGTGCGCGACCTGGTGCTGGACGTCGATCCCGAGCTGACCATGCACGACTTCCGCGTGGTCAAGGGCGAGACGCACTCCAACCTCATCTTCGACGTGGTGGTGCCCCACAGCTGCCCGCTCAGCGACAAGGAGCTGACCCGCGCCATCATCCGCCGCGTCAAGGAGATGGACGAACACTACTTCGCCGTCGTCACCCTCGACCGCACCTACGTCACCCGCCCTTCCCACAAGACCAAGATGAACTAAATAATAAAAGTGCGGAAAACTTCGGCGTTTCCGCACTTTTCAGCCTGTCGACAAAGTCGACAGGCTCGAAAAAGATGAATACTCATCTTTTTCGAATTGCAGAAAAATTCGCGCACGGCCTTGCCGCACACGAATTTTTCTGTATCGGAAGCGATTTTCCATCTGCCTATGGATTAAG
>JAXEXP010000067.1:0-19417 GCA_034113365.1 Candidatus Spyradocola sp. | reverse complement strand
CGGCAGCAGCGTGCAGCTGACCTTCGACGAGAGCAACGCGGTGGCGGGCCTGTGGTTCGGCATGCGCGAGGACGCGGTGGACTACGCCGTCGAGCTGCCCGCGGGCGGCGTCACGGAGCAGGAGATCGTGCTGGGCGAGGGCACGGATTGCGAGCTGCGCGCCATCATCACCCGCCCGGTGATGAGCGCGACCGTCCCCGCCGTGGTGCTGGTGCAGGATTCCGGCGCCTACGACCGCAACGAGGCCATCGGCAACTGCGCGCCCTTTGCAGACCTGGCGCACGGCCTCGCGCAGCGCGGCATCGCCTCCATCCGCTTTGACAAGCGCACCTACACCTACGGCTACGACATGACGGAGGAGGAGATCAACGCCATGACGGTGCAGCAGGAGGTCATCGACGATGCGCTGCTGGCGCTGGACGCGCTGGAGCAACAGAGCGGCATCGGCGACATCTACCTGGTGGGGCACGGCATGGGCGGCGCGCTCGCACCGCGCATCGCGCAGCAGAGCGGCGGCAGGATCGCGGGCATCGTGTCGCTGGCGGGCACCGCGCGGCCCTATCTGGACGTGGTCTACGAGCAGACCCTCGCCATGACGGACGACGCCTCCCGCCAGAGCGCCATTAAAAAGGAATACAAAAAGGCGGACAAGCTGGACTCCATGAAGGACAGCGACACCATCTTCGGCGTGCCCGTGCCCTACATCCGCGACCTGTACGACTACCCCGTGGCGCAGTCGCTGGCGACGCTTGACGTGCCCGTGTTCATCGCGCAGGGCAAGGACGACTTCCAAACCAGCCTGGAGGACTACAAGTCCTGGCAGAGCGCGCTGGAGGGCTACGCCGGGGAGACGCGCTTTGCGCTCTACGACGGTCTGAACCACCTGTTCGCGGAAAACGGCGGCGTCAAGGGCCGCGGCACGAGCGCCGAGTACCTGGCCGAGCTGCACGTGTCCGACCAGCTGCTCGACGATCTTGCGGATTGGGTGGCGCAGTGCACTGGAAAATGACACGGCGTTCCGCATTGAGAAACAGTGGCCGCGCAACCTGAAAACAAGACTTGCGCGTTTGTACAAAAACGTGTATAGTATTATATGTAGAACCCGGGCCGCACGTTCGGAGCGCCCGGAGACATATAGAATCAGGGAGGAAAAGAAGATGGCCGAAAACTACGAACAGACTCTTGCCCATGTCAACACGTACTCCAAGCCCAGCGAGCTGCGCATCACCGACATGCGCTTTGTTGACATCGTTGGTGCTCCCATGCACTGCACCCTGCTGCGCATCGAGACCAACCAGGGCATTACCGGTTACGGTGAGGTCCGCGACGGCGCGTCCAAGCTCTACGCCCAGATGCTCAAGCGCTTCCTCATCGGCGAGAACCCCTGCAACATCGACAAGATCTTCCGCCGCATCAAGCAGTTCGGCGGTCAGTCCCGTCAGGCGGGCGGCGTCTGCGGCGTCGAGCTGGCGCTGTGGGACATCGCGGGCAAGGCCTACGGCATCCCGGTCTACCAGATGCTGGGCGGCAAGTTCCGCGACAAGGTCCGCATGTACTGCGATACCGACGTCGACGGCAAGGACACCGGCCTGAACATGGGCGAGGCCCTGCAGAAGCGCGTCGAGAAGCACGGCTACACCATGCTCAAGATGGACCTGGGCATCAACCAGCTGTGGGACGTCGAGGGCGGCCTGTGCGCGCCTGTCGGCTTCCTGGATCAGTACGGCTACACCGTCAAGATGGCCCGCGAGGCCAAGCAGAAGGGCGATAAGGTCGCCGCGCGCTGGTGGTCCAACCGCGCCTACGACCAGCAGAACATCGCGCACCCCTTCACCGGCATCCACATCACCAAGAAGGGCTTTGACTACCTGGAGAACTACGTCAAGGAAGTCCGCTCGGTCATCGGCTACGAGATCCCGCTGTCCATCGACCACTTCGGCCACATCGGCGTGGAGGACTGCATCAAGCTGGCCAACCGTCTGGAGGATTACAACATGTGCTGGCTGGAGGACATGATCCCCTGGCAGCTGACCGATCAGTACGTCCGCCTGCACAACGCGTCCACCACCCCCATCGCCACCGGCGAGGACATCTACCTGCTGGAGAACTTCAAGCCCCTGCTGGATAACCACGCGGTCTCCATCATCCACCCCGACATCCTGTCCTCGGGCGGCATCTACGAAACCAAGAAGATCGGTGACTACGCCGAGGAGTGCGGCGTCGCGATGGCTCTGCACATGGCGGAGACCCCCGTGGCCTGCCTGGCTGCCGTGCACGTTGCCGCTGCCACCAACAACTTCCTGGGCCTGGAGTTCCACTCCAACGACGTGGATTGGTGGTCCGACATGGTCAAGGACACCGAGAAGCCCCGCATCGTGGACGGCTTCATGGCGGTTCCCGAGAAGCCCGGTATCGGTATCGACGAGCTGGATGACGAGGTTCTGGCCGAGCACATCCATCCCGAGATCCCCGGCCTGTGGGAGCCCACCACCGAGTGGGACAACTGGATCTCCCACGATCGTCTGTGGTCCTAATCGCTCAACGGGCAAAACAACCGGCCGGCGCTGCAACCGCAGCGCCGGTTTTTTCTGTTTTGTGCGGGAGACCCGTTGCATTTTGCCTGCAAACGTGGCATAATATTTGTGGTTAGGCACCTGAGATATAAACAAAGTTAGGGGGAACTCAAATGCGTTTCGACGGAAAGACCGTGTATGTGACGCAGGCGGACACCGAGCAGGGTGAGGCGCTGGCGCTGCGCTTTGCGCAGGAGGGCGCGAACCTGGTGCTGGGAGACGCAAGCGGCGAACTGGTCAAAAAAGTGGAGGAAAAGGGCGCGCGCGTGCTCAACGTGCATCCCGACCTGAGCTCCTTTGCGGGCGCGCAGGCGCTGGTGGACGAAGTCAAGGCTGCGCTGGGCCGCATCGACGTGCTCATCTACAACAACAATACCGTGGTGCGCACCGGGCTGGAGAACCTGTCCCGCGATGTGTTCGAGAGCCAGCTCAACGACAACGCGCGCACGGGCTTTGTGCTCACCCGCGTCGTCGGCGACCACATGGCCGAGTATCACTCCGGCAAGATCGTCTACGTCAGCTCCATCCATGCGGACAAGCCCACCGGCTCTGCGGTGATGTACTCCATCGCCAAGGGCTGCATCAACATGCTGTGCAAGGAAACGGCCATTTTCTACGGCCCCGCGGGCATTCAGGCCAACCTGATCGAGGCGGGCGCCATCCAGGGCGACGACGAAAAGTTCGTCTCCGATTTCTCTCCGCTCTACGCCATGGGCTACATGGAGCAGCGCATTCCCCGGCGCAAGGCCGGCACCCACGAGGAGATCGCGGGCGTAGCCGCCTTCCTCGCCTCCGAGGACGCCAACTTCGTCAACGGCGCGTCGCTGCGCGCCGACGGCGGCTTTGAGCTGTTCTACGGTTTCCGCGCTGGAAAGGGGGAGAAGGTCGATGAATAAGGCTTTTGATATGACCGGAAAGGTGTTTATCGTCACCGGCAGCGGCAAGGGCATCGGCAAGGGCATCGTGCGGTGCTTCGTCAAGTCCGGCGCCAAGTGCTGCATCAACTGCAACTCCAACGCCGCCATGGCGCAGGAGACGCTCAAGGAGATCCAGGCCATCGGCGGGCCCGACTGCGCGTTCGTCTATCAGGCGGACGTGTCGGACTACGCGCAGGCCGAGGCCATGGTCAAGGCTACCTACGAGCGCTACGGCCGCATCGACGGCCTGGTCAACAACGCCGCGCTGCAGAAGCAGCTCCAGCTGGACGAGTACACGCTGGAGGACTATGACCTGCTGATGCACGTCAACCTCGGCGGCTACATCAACATGATGCGCGCCACGCTGCCCTATCTGAAGGAGACGCGCGGCTCCATCACCTGCATCTCCTCGGTGCACGGCAAGCGCCCCACGCACTTTGACCCCGTCTACGCCATGACCAAGGGCGGAATGCACATGCTGATGCGCGAGGCCGCCATCGAGTTTGCCAAGTACGGCGTGCGCGTGAACATGATCATGCCCGCGGGCGTGAAGATCGAGTTCAAGTCCGGCAACCCGCGGCCCTTCACCAAGCCGCGCCTGCAGCCCCCGCGCGAGTACATGAAGAAATACCCCACCTACCCGCTGGGCCGCCTCGGCCTGCCCGACGACGACGGCTGGGCCTGTGTCTACCTCGCCTCCGAAGAGGCCGAGCACGTCACCGGCGCCTGCCTGCGTGTAGACGGCGGCTGCGTGCTGCTGTAAGCACCGGAATCACAAAAAATACGACCCGCATCTCCGGAAAAGCCGCAGGGATGCGGGTCGTTTGTTTATTTCAGTCGGTCAGCCCCAGGTCGCGCTCCAGCGCGGCGATGAACTGCACGTGCAGCCGCTGCTTCTCCGCCCAGAAGGCGCGCGCGGCCTCGGTGTGCATGGGGTTGCGCTCGGGGCGGCGGTAGAGCTTGCGTTGCTTGAAGCGCTCCAGAGTGGCCTCGTAGGTCTGCGCGTTCTTGGCGCCCTCGGCCATCGCGTCCCACACGATGCCCAGCGCGCCGCGCTCGTCCAGCATGTCCGCCTCCATCAGGATCACGTGCTCGATGGGCGTGCCCTCTGCCTGGATCAGCTCGCGCTGCTGATGGTGCGCCACCAGATACGCCGCCCGGTCGGCAAATTCCTGCCCATACCCGTGCTCCAGCAGGTACTCCCGCACGATGGGCCCGCCCAGTATGTCGTGGTCGGCCTTGAGGCGCTCGGGCGTGGAGCGGATGACCCCGATGTCGTGAAAGAGCGTCGCCACCAGCGTCAGCTCGGCGTCGGCGTCGGGACGCGTGCGCAGGATGCGCTCCGCCCAGCAGTAGCACCGGTACATGTGCTGCGGCCGGTCGCGGAAGGGATAGGGGTCGAGAAATTCCTGCACGCCGCTGCAGGCAATCATCTGGGTCAGGTCGCGGAACATCTGCTCATGCTGCGGGGTCATCGACAACGCCTCTTTCCGTCGTGGATGGGTTTGATACCCCATTATAGCAGGTTTTGTGCAGGATTCCAATCGATTTGAAGGAAAATCCTTCATTTTTTGCGAGAAATCCGCGTGGGCGCGGTCAGAATATGTTGCCCGGCGTGGGCAGCTCCTTGTGCAGCACCGCGTCCAGCGCGATCACCGTGCGGGACAGCGCCATGCAGGCGGCGTCGGTGTCGCCGCAGTCCAGCGCGTCGCGCGCCTCCGTCACCGCAAGGGTGACCTCCATCAGGTCCTCGTGGATGGACAGGAACTGCCAGCGGCGCTCCACGTCCGTCCACCGGCGGTAGAGCTCGTCCACCTGCTGCGCGGCGCGGCCGGGGTCGAGTGCGAGCAGGTCCTGCGCGGCGCGCGCCTGCTCCATCAGCTCCAGCGCGGTGGCCCGCAGGCAGCAGACGCACGCGATGGCGGTCGCCAGCAGCACCAGCGACAGCGCGATGAGCACAACGTCGGCCCGCATCTACCAGCACACCTCCTTGGGATCCAGCGCGCGCGCAAACCGCACGCGGCTCTCCTGCTTCTTTTGCACGCACAGCACGCCGTCGGTGTCCAGCGCGCAGTAGTAGGCCTCGTCGATGGCGCAGGGAAAGCGCGAGAGTTGCTGCGCCAGCCAGGCGGTGGTCAGGTGGGCGTTTTTCAGGCTCTCCTTCTGCAGCTTGCCGTCCAGGATCAGGTGCAGGGGCAGGTTCTCATACGAGGTCCTGATGCGCAGATCCTCCGGGGTGACGGGCCGCTGCTGCGACACCGGGAATACGTTGACCTGCCCGGAGATCTCCAGCACCGCGCAGCCCACCTCGTGCAGGTTCTCGATGCCGTGCTCGCGCACCTGCTCCATCAGCTCCGTCAGCGAAAAGCCCTGCCGCCGCATCTCCTGCTGGTTGATCACGCCGTTGCTCACCAGTATGCTCGGCCGCCCCGTCAGCAGCACGCGGGCGCGCTCGGACTTAAGCGTCAGCAGCGAAAACAGCGCGTAGCACAGCATCAGCGCCGCGATGGGCATCACGCCGTAGAGCAGCGGCACGCCCACATCGCTCATGGGCGAGGCCGCAAGGTCCGCAATGATCACGGTGAACACCAGCTCGTAGGGCTGCAGCTGTCCGATCTGCCGCTTGCCCATCAATCGCATGAGCAGGATCACCAGCACGTACAGCAGCAGCGCGCGGATAAACATGGTCAGCATGGGGGAGCCTCCTTCCGGTTTCTTTGGGTTAGTGTGCGCGGACAGCTGGAAAGTATTCCATAATTTACAAATCCCCCGGAATGTGCTATGCTAAGAATAGCGGCGATTTTTGCGCAAGCGCGCCGCAAACGCGTGTGTCTGGAGGGAAATGCAATATGGTAAGACGCGGCAATGGGGCCGTCAACAGCATCACGGAGGGCAACATCTGGCAGCAGGTGCTGCTGTACTTTTTTCCGATCCTGCTGGGCACCTTCTTTCAACAGATGTACAACACCGTCGATGCGGTGATCGTGGGCCAATTCGTCGGCACGCAGGCGCTGGCCGCGGTCGGCGGCACCGTGGGCACGCTGATCAACCTGCTCGTGGGCTTCTTCGTGGGCCTGTCCTCGGGCGCTACGGTCATCATTGCGCAGTACTGGGGCAGCGGCGACGGCAAGGGCGTGAGCAAGGCCGTGCACACGGGCATCGCGCTGTCGCTTGCAGGCGGCGCCGTGCTGACGGTGGTGGGCCTCCTCTTCTCGCGTATGGCGCTGGGCTGGGTGAGCACGCCTGACGACGTGATCGACCTTGCCACGGTCTACATGCGCATCTACTTTGTGGGCACCATCCCCTCGCTGATTTACAACATCGGCTCGTCTATACTGCGCGCGGTGGGGGACAGCAAGCGCCCGCTCTACTTCCTGATCATCTGCTGCGTGGTCAACATACTGCTAGACCTGTTCTTCGTCGTAGCGCTGAAGATGGGCGTCACGGGCGTTGCCATCGCCACCATACTCTCGCAGACCGTCAGCGCCGTGCTGGTGGTCGTGACGCTGATGCGCTCGGAGACCTCCTTCCGCCTCTATCCGAAAAAGATCGCCTTCGCGCGCGGGCTGCTGGGGCAGATCGTGCGCATCGGCCTGCCTGCCGGCCTGCAGTCGGTGATGTACTCGCTGTCCAACACGGTGCTGCAGGCGGCCATCAACGGCTTTGGCACCACGGTCATCGCCGCCTACACGGCCTTTGGCAAGCTGGACGGCCTGTTCTGGATGGTCATCGGCGCCTTTGGCGTGACCGTGACCACCTTCGTCGGCCAGAACTTCGGCGCGCAGAAATTCGACCGCATGCGCAAGAGCGTGCGCGTCTGCATGACGCTGTCGGTGATCTTCACGCTGGCGCTGGAGGCGCTGTTCTACTTCGGCGGCGAGCTGTGCATGCACCTGTTCTCGGGGGACACCGCAGTCATCCTGGAGGGCACGCGCATCACGCGCAGCATGGCCCCCATGTTCATACTCTACATCTGCATCGAGATCCTGTCCGGCACCATGCGCGGCACGGGCGAGAGCTTCGTGCCGATGCTGATGACCTGCTTTGGCGTGTGCGTCACGCGCGTGCTGTGGGTGGCCTTCGTGGTGCCGCACTTTGACGACGTGATGTGGGTGCTCTACTCCTACCCCGTCTCCTGGACGCTGACCTCGCTGATGTTCATCGCCTACTACTTCAAGGGCGGCTGGTTCAAGCGCCGCATGCTCGCCCATGGATTTTCTTTGGAAGAATCCTCGAAAAAGGCTTGACATCCATCAACCCCAATGCTATAATAATACACGTTCCCGGGTCACCGGGGGCGTGGAAATGGTTCGTTGGCTCAGTTGGTAGAGCACATCGTTCACATCGATGGGGTCACTGGTTCGAGTCCAGTACGGACCACCATCAAAACACCTGAGAATCGCAAGGTTCTCGGGTGTTTTTTCACGTATATGCAGAAACAGAAACGGAGCATCTGCGTTCAAGACTGGTCCGTCCGCCAAGGCGGGTGTGGATAACAGCGCAGATGCTCCATCTGTCAAAAAAAGGCGTTACGCAAGTCGAGATGATGCCCGGTGAAAACCGAACCCCCGCGTCTACGTCCGAACCGCAGCCTGCTTCTCCGCCTGCATCCAGAATAGCAGAGAATGAGGATGCTGTCAATGATGCAGAAATGAACAGAAAAAGCCGGACAGCGAAGATGCTGTCCGGCGGGGGAGACGATGCCTTACGCCTTGCGGTAGCCGCACTTGGGGCAGACGCCGTTCTCGTTCAGCGTGACGCCGCACAGGGGGCAGCGCGCGACGGTGCCGACGGGCGCGTACTCCTGGCTGGCCGCGTTGACGCCGCTGGTGAAGGTCAGCTTGGCGATGTTGAGCTTGTCCTTGAGCAGCTCGTACACGATCTTGATCATACCCTCCACCGTCATGGTCTCCTTGGTCACCACGAGGCGGCAGTCGGGGTAGGCGGTGGCCAGCTCGGTCTTGAAGGCCGGGCCCTTCATCTTGTTGGCGGGGGTGCCGTCCTTGATGCCCTGCGCCTCGTAGACGCCGAGAATGGCGGGCAGCAGCGGGTCGTCCTCACGCAGGACCAGCGCGTGGTCGAAGTTCTTGAGGACCTCCCAGGCGGTCTTCTGGATCTCGTTGCAGGGGAACACCATGTTGACGCCGGGCTCGATGCTGTCCTCGACCTCGATGGTCAGCACGCCGGTGTGGCCGTGCAGGTACTGGGCCTCGCCCTGGAAGCCGTAGAAGCGGTGTGCATACTGAAGATCCAGCTTGGTGATGCTTCTCATTGTCATTTCCTCCTTATATGAATGATGCTGCGGATCGCCTTTGGCGTCCGCTTTGTGCGCAATGGGGGATGGCCGCGCTCAGAGCTTTTTCTGACACTCCGGGCAGACCCCGCGGAAGAGGATGTCGTGCCCGGTGATCGCAAACCCGTGTGCGTCGTGGATGGCGCGCTCCAGCCCTGCGATGTAGTCCATCTCAATGTCGAATACGCGGCCGCACTGGTTGCAGCGGGCGTGGTAGTGGTCGTGGCAGCGGTGATCGTACCGGTCCGGGCCGCCCGGCACCGGCAGCCTGCGGATCTCGCCCTCCTGCGCCAGCTGGTTGAGGTTGCGGTAGACCGTCGCCCGGCTGATGTTGGGGTGCTCCGCCGCAATGGCGGCATAGATCTCGTCCGCCGTGGCGTGGCTCTGAAGCCGGTTCACCGCTTCGTACACCAGGGAGCGCTGAATGGTGTTTCGCCTGAACATCAGTCTCTCTCCTAAATAGGATTTATTCTCAATAAGGAATATATCACAACAGAGAAGCGGTGTCAATAGATTCCGCAAAAAAAGCGCCCCCGCAGCCGGAAAAGGGCCGCAGGGGCGCGCACATCAGGGCGTCAAACAAAAAGGGGATCAGTCGCCGATGAGGATCTGATGGCTCTCGGGCAGACGGCGGACGTCCTTCTTGGGCAGGTTCAGGTGCAGCACGCCGTCCTCAAAGCGGGCGGTGATGTCCTGCTCGGTGACGCCGGAGCCCACATAGAAGCTGCGCTGCATGGAGCCCGCATAGCGCTCCTGACGGATGAGCCGGCCGGACTTGTCCTTTTCGTCCTTATCCAGGCCCTTTGCGGCGCGCACGGTCAGGTAGCCGTTGTTCAGCTGCACGCTGAGCTGCTCCTTCTTAAAGCCGGGCAGGTCCATCTCGACCTCATAGCCGTTCTCATGCTCCTTGACGTCGGTTTTCATCACATGGTCGGCGTGCTTGCCGTACAGCGCACGGTCGATCTGATTCATCTGCGCAAACTGCGCGTCCATCCACTCATCAAAAAGACTCTCACCAAAGATACTGGGCATAAACATACATCATACCTCCTAAGGTGCACGCGTTGTGCATATGCTTTTTTCTGAGCATTGGGGCGGAGGCTTTGCCGGAACCTCTGTTCCTTTGTTCACCTGATATTATAGCACGATTGTTAGCACTGTCAAGAGGTGAGTGCTAATAAATTTTAGAAAAAGTGAAAAAACCCGATTTGACAGTCCGTGCCCGCTCTGCTACAATAAAGCCATCCCAATGTCCGACAAAACCGAATGAGGAGGCCGTCCCATGAAGATGTTCGACGCCGCGAACCGCTACTGCTGCCAGTCCACCTGGAAGACGCTGGCCGCGCTGAAAGTCTGCCTGCTGGCCCTGGGCGTGATGGTGGGCCTGCTGCTGCCCGACGCCTGCCGAATTCCCGTGGTGATCGTCTGCGCCGTGGTGTTCGTCGTCACCTGCGTGCCCCTCGTGGCCAAGTACATTCGCATCCTGATGAGCAAGGATTGACGCCGCGTCTTAATTTGTTCATAAACTGTTCTTAACCTTGACATTGACTTTGCGCGAAGTTGGGAGTATACTGTATACCATAAAATCTTTTAACAAAAGGTTTTGATGAAAGACAAGTGAACGACGCGTGAAAGGGAGCGAGGTTATGTTTGGCAACAAGCTGGGCAAAGTGGAAAAGGCGATCGAGAAGCGCAAGCTGGACAAGCTGGCGGAGCTGATGATGGACAAGGACGAGGCGGTTCGCCTCGCGGCCATCGACGGGCTGGGCAAGCTCAAGGCGGAGGACATGGTCAACCCGCTGATCACGCTGCTACGCGACCCCTCCGCGCAGGTGCGCGTGCACGCGGCGCAGGCGCTGGGCAGCATCGGCGACCCGCACTCCAAGGCGCACATCGTGCACGCCGCCCAGGCCGAGAAGGACGAGGCGGTCAAGGCGGAAATGGTGCGCGCGGAGGCCATGCTGCGGGAATATTGATGCGCTGCGGTTGACAGGCGCGCTCCCGCGCGGGTATAATGCAGTCATGATCCCACAAATCCGCTGCAGGAGGCGCTGAACCACAATGGATTATCATGCACTGGCCCAGGAGCTGATCCGGACGCTGTCCTACCGCAAGCTGCCCACCGAGAGCACGCGCCAGCTCAGCAGCGGCGAGCAGGGCATACTCAACTACCTGCATTTCGTGCGCGACGGCGTGATGGCGGGCGAGCTGAGCCGCGAGATCGGCATCACCACGGGCCGCACGGCCATCGCGCTGAAGAATCTGGAGAGCAAGGGCCTCATCCGCCGCCAGATCTCGGAGGAGGACCGGCGCTGCGTGCAGGTGTGCATCACCCCGGCAGGGCAGAGCGCCGCAGAAGCCATGCGCGCCAAGGTGCTGGACGCCACGGTCTACGTCCTCACGGCGCTGGGCGAGCAGGACGCGCGGGAATACGTGCGCATCGTAAAGCGCATCGCCGCGCTGCCCCATCCCACCCAGGAATAAAGAAGGCCCCCAGGGCAGCTGCCTTGGGGACCTTTTTTGCTTGCTTGTGTGGCTTACGCCTTGCCGATGGAACCGAACAGCTCCATCTTTTCCTTGACGGTGTCCTTGATGGCCTGGTAGCCGGGAGCCAGCAGCTTGCGGGGGTCGAAGCCCTTGCCGGCCTGATCCTTGCCCGCCTCGATGTACTCGCGGGTGGCGGCAGCGAACGCCAGCTGGCACTCGGTGTTGACGTTGACCTTGGCAACGCCCAGCGAGATGGCCTTCTTGACCATATCGGCGGGGATGCCGGTGCCGCCGTGCAGAACCAGGGGCTTGCCGGAGCAGGCCTTGTGGATACCCTCGAGCACCTCAAAGTTCAGGCCCTTCCAGTTGGCGGGGTACTTGCCGTGGATGTTGCCGATGCCGGCAGCCAGCATGGTGATGCCCAGGTCGGCAATGGTCTTGCACTGCTGGGGATCGGCCAGCTCGCCCGCGCCGATGACGCCGTCCTCTTCGCCGCCGATGGAGCCCACCTCGGCCTCGAGGGACAGGCCCTTTTCCTTGCAGATGGCGACGAACTCAGCGGTCTTTTCCAGGTTCTCTTCGATGGGGTAGTGGCCGCCGTCGAACTGGATGGAGGAGAAGCCGGCCGCGATGGCCTTCTTGGCGCCCTCGTAGGTGCCGTGGTCCAGGTGCAGCGCGACGGGAACGGTGATGCCCAGCTCCTCGATCATCGCCTTGACCATGGCCGCGACGGTGGTGTAGCCGGTCATGTACTTGGCAGCGCCCTCAGAGACGCCCAGGATCACGGGAGACTGCAGCTCCTGCGCAGTGGTCAGGATGGCCTTGGTCCATTCCAGGTTGTTGATGTTGAAGTGACCGACAGCATAGCCGCCGGCAACTGCCTTTTCGAGCATTTCCTTAGCAGATACCAGTCCCATGGAAATTACCTCCTGATGTTAAATTACAGGTTTAGTATACCACATCTTGAAACAAAGGGGAAGGGGGATGTTGCCCCCTTCGCCCTTTGGCTCGCGCTTACAGCACGTAACGGGGGTCGGCCTCGGGGCGGGCGTTGAGCTCGACGGCCTTGTTCTCGTAGCCCTTGCGGCCCAGCAGCGCGTAGGCGGCGTTCTTGCCCTCCTCAACGCCGGGCTGGTTGAAGGCGTCGATGTCCAGCAGCTCGCCGGCGTAGGCGGTCTGCATCTCGAAGAAGTACATCAGCTGGCCCAGCGTGTAGGCGTTGACCTCGGGCAGCGTGATGCGCCAGGAGGGCTTGGCCGCCTTGAGCAGCGCGTACTCGGTGGAGGACAGCTCGGCGTCCAGCAGCTCGTTGAGCGTCTTGCCGCACAGGAACGCCACGTCCGGGAACTCGTTGCAGCCCACGGGGATGGTGATCTGGCTGCGGAACTGGCCCACGCGCAGGAAGGTGATCACCTTGTCGTCGGGGCCCTCGGTGTACAGCTGCACCTGGCTGTGCTGGTCGGTGACGCCCAAAGCCTTGACGGGCGTCTGACCCACCGCGCAGGGGGTGCCGTCGCGGTGCACGTTCTTGCCCAGGGACTCGGCCCACAGCTGCGCATACCAGTCGGCCATGAACTTCAGGCTGTCGGCGTAGGGCATCATCACGTGGATGTTCATGCCCTTGTCCATCGCCGCGTACATCGCGCCGGCGGCGAACAGCGCGGGGTTCTTCATGTAATCGGGGTTCTTGCAGCGCTCGTCCATCGCGGCGGCGCCAGCCAGCATCTCCTCGATGTCAATGCCGGTCACGGCGGCGGCCAGCAGGCCCACGGGGCACAGCTCGGAGAAGCGTCCGCCCACGCCGTCGGGCACGACGAACATCTTCAGGCCGTCGGCCTTGCCGATCTTGTTGAGGTTGCCCTTGGCAGCGTCGGTGGTGAGCACCAGGTGCTCGCCGTAGGCCTTGCCGTAGCGCTGCTTGAGCAGGTCGGAGATGATCAGGAACTGGCTCATCGTCTCGGACGTGTTGCCCGACTTGGAGATGACGTTAAAGCACGTCTTGTCCAGATCCAGCAGGTTGAGCAGGCTCACCATGCGCTCGGGATCGACGTTGTCCTCGATGTAGAGCTTGGGGCCGGAGCGCTTGCAGCCGCACTGCTCGTTGTGGCGCAGGTTGTTCATCGCCTGCTGCACCATCGCCGGGCCCAGCGCGGAGCCGCCGATGCCCAGCACCACGAAGTTGTCGAACTTCTCGCGGATCTCCTTTGCGGTCTCGTTGATGTCGGCCACGACCTGCGCCTGGTTGTAGGGCAGCTCGGTCCACATCATCATCTTGTCGATGGAGCCGCGGGCGCCCTGCACGGCCTCGTGCGCGGCGGTCAGCTTGTCGGCCAGCTGGGCCAGGTCGCGCGGCTCGATGAAGTTCTTCTTGAGCAGGCGGCCAGGCGGGTCGGAGAGCTTGGCGATGGAGGCCTGGACCTTATCCAGCTCCTTGCCCTCGAGGGTGTGCGCAGTCTTGCGCAGGTTGGAGCGCACCGCGGCGCGGGCGTCGGCGGCGAAGTCCGCCATCATGTGGTTGAAGTCAAAGGACAGCTGCATGGCCGCCTTCCAGTCTTCGCAGAGGTAATGTTTGGACATACGATCGACCTCACTACTATCGAATTTACAGGTAATATTATAGACAGTTTTTGTGTAAAATTCCATCATTTTTTGACGGATGAGCGGGAATATGCTCCGAATTCACTATTTTTTAACAAAGATGTGCTAGGATAGAGAACGTAGAAGGGTACTTTTTGAGCGCTTGAGTGCATTTGTGGGGGAGAACAGGATTCGATGAAGAGAAATCCGTGGATCCGAACGATCGTCTGCGCCGTGCTGGCCGCGGCGGTCTTTGTGCTGTGCCATGCCGCCCAGGGGCATACCCAGGCGGTGGAGCGCATCTATTCGCAGGGCGTCTATAAGGTCTGGGCGCAGGTCAGCTCCACGGTCACGGGCCTTTTGCCCGTGTCGCTGAGCGAGCTTGCGCTGCTCGTCCTGCTGCCCGCGGCGCTCGTCGTCTCCATCGTGCGCTGGGCAAAGCGGCGCATCGGCTGGCAGCGGTTCGTCTCGGGCTGGCTGGCCGTGGCGCTGGGCGCCTACGCGCTGTTCTACGGCAGCTGGGGCCTGAACTATTCCCGCCAGCCCTACGCCTCCATTGCAGGACTTGAGACCGCGCCCGTCGAAGTGGATAAGGTAGAGGAGCTGACAAGAAGCCTGGCTGCCCAGGCCAACGAGCTGCGCGCGCAGCTGGACGCGGGCGACGAGGCCTATGCGCTGACCTGCCCCCGCCGCGACGTGCTCAAAAAGGTGAACGAGGCCTACGCCGCCGCATCGGCGCGCTATCCGTGGCTGTCCGGACACTACGGCGCGCCCAAGTTTGCGCTGCTGTCCACGCCGTTGGCGCACCTGAACATCGCGGGCATCTTCTCGCCCTTTACGATGGAGGCGCACGTCAACGCGCACGAGGCCGACGTGCTGCTGGCCGCCACCGCCATGCACGAGGCGGCGCACCTGCGCGGCTTTGCGCGCGAGGACGAGGCCAATTACATCGCCTACGCGGTGTGCATGGAGAGCGACGACCCCTATGTGCGCTATTCCGGCACCATCCTCGGCCTGATCTACGCCGGCAACGCATTAAACGGCAGCGACCCCGACGCCTACCGTGCCGTCTGGGAAACCTACAGCCCCGGCGTGGTCAGCGACCTGCGCGCCTACAGCGCCGCGTGGGCGCCCTACAAGGGCAAGGCCTCCGAGGTGGGGGACAAGATGAACGACGCCTACCTCAAGGCCAACAACCAGACCGACGGCGTCAAGTCCTATGGCCGCATGGTGGATCTGATGATCGCGCAGATGCGCAAAGACAGGGGAGAGTGACAGATTATGGAAGAAAAACAGCAGAGCGAGCTTTCGCAGCTCCTGGAGAGCGCCAAGCGTCAGGAGAACTTCGCCCGCCGCAGCCTGTGGCACCAGCGCATCCGCACGCTGCTCGTGCTGGTGATGGTGGTCGCGGTGGTCAGCGTGATCGGCCCGGCCAAGGCGGCGCTCAACGACGTGCAGCTGCTGACCGGCAACGCCAGCTACGCCGTGCGCGAGCTGCTGGACACCGTCGACGCGCTGGATCTGGACAAAACGCTCGCCGGCATCGACAAGCTCGTCGCGGACAGCAACCAGATGGTGGAGGATTCCGCCGAGGACATCCAGAAATCCCTGCAATCCATCGCCAGCCTGGACGTGGAGGGCCTCAACGAGAGCATCAAAGCCCTCGAGGCCGTCACCACCTCCATCGGCAGGCTGTTCGGATATAAAAGCAACTAAAAAAGGGGAGCAGAACCATGACAGAGGAAGAAAAGATATTCGCCGGGCAGCTGTTTTGCCCGGGCCATCCCGACCTGAAGGCCATCAAGCTGCGCTCGCACAACCTGTGCGCCAAGTACAACCGCCTCTTTGAGGACGAAGCCGAGGCGCGCAGCGCGCTGCTCGACCAGATCCTGGGCAGCCATGGCAAGGGCTGCTTCATGCAGGGCCCCATCTTTTTCCACTACGGCACCCACACCCGCATCGGCGACAGCTTCTTTGGCAACTACAACCTCACCGTGCAGGACGACGCGCTGGTCACCATCGGCGACCACTGCAACTTCGGCCCCAACGTCACCATCGTCACGCCCATCCACCCCATGCTGCCCGACGAGCGCCGCCTGATGCGCAACGAAAAGGGCGAGCCCACGCGCTTTTGCTACGCCAAGCCCGTCACCGTGGGCAACGACGTCTGGCTGGGCGCCAACGTCGTCATCTGCGGCGGCGTGACCATCGGCGACGGCTGCGTCATCGGCGCGGGCTCGGTCGTCACCAAGGACATCCCGCCCATGAGCTTTGCCGCGGGCAATCCCTGCCGCGTCATCCGCCCCATCACGGCGGAGGATACCATGCTGAACAAGCCCGAAATCCTCGCCGGAAATCAGCTCTATTGACCATAACAAAACCTTTACAAACCGCCCCATATCGGCTATACTCTAACCATAGTGAACGCCCAAACTTCATAAGGAGTGACCCATCCTATGGAAAAGACCAAGGTGGCCATCATCGGCTGCGGCACCATCGCCAACGCCGCCCACGGACCGTCCTATCAGAAGAATCCCGACGTCAAGCTCGCCTACTGCGTGGACATCATCCCCGAACGCGCGCAGGCGCTCAAGGAGAAGTTCGGCGACGAGGACACCGTCGCGCTGACCGACTACCACGACATGCTTGCGGATGAGTCCGTCACCGCCGTGTCGGTCTGCGTCCCCAACTACCTGCACAACCCCATCACCATCGACTGCCTCCGCGCCGGCAAGAACGTGCTGTGCGAAAAGCCCGCGTCCGTAAGCTACGAGCTGGCCCAGCAGATGGCCGACGTCGCCCACGAGACGGGCAAGATCCTCAACATCGGCGTCGTCAACCGCTTCAACCACGCGGTCAACATGGTGCGCGACTACGTCCGCGAGGGCAGGCTCGGCGAGGTCTACCACGTCTACTGCTCCTTCCGCGCGCACCGCTCCATCCCCGGCCTGGGCGGCCCCTTCACCACCAAGGCGCTGGCGGGCGGCGGCGTGCTCATCGACTGGGGCGTGCACTACCTCGACCTGATCAACTACGTGCTGGGCACCAAGGCCGTCAAGACCGTCTCCGGCGCGTGCTACTCCAAGCTGGCCGCCAACATGCGCGAGTACGTCTATGAGGACATGTGGGCCGGCCCGCCGGACTATGACGGCACCTACGACGTCGAGGAGTACGTCACCGGCCTCATTCGCACCGACAAGGCCACCATCTCCCTCAACGGCGCGTGGGCCGAGAACATCAAGGACCCCGCCAGCACCTTCATCGAGTTCATCGGCGACAAGGGCGGCATCAAGCTGACCTACGGCGGCGGCTTCACGTTCTTCGGCGTAAAGGATGGCAAGCTCTACCAGGAGACCCCCGAGTACGTCACCGGCTCCGCGTGGGACGACATGTTCTTCCAGGAGCTCAAGGCCTTCGTCGATTGCGTGAACACCGGCGAGCACATCCGCTCCTACGTCGACGAAAACCTCATCACCGCCAAGATGATGCAGGGCCTGTATGATTCCGCAGAATTGGGTAAAGAGGTGAGCTTTGAATGAAAATCGGCATCATTTCCGACAGCTTCCGTCTGAACCTGCGCGACGGCCTTAAGAAAGCCGCGCAGCTCGGCGCAAACGGCGTGCAGATCTACGCCGTCCAGGGCGAAATGGCCCCCGAAAACCTCAACGCGCAGCAGCGCCGCGACCTCAAGCACTACATCGCCGACCTGGGCCTGGAGGTCTCCGCGCTCTGCGGCGACATGGGCGGCCACGCCTTCACCCGCGAGGCGGAAAACGCCTACAAGGTCGAGCGCTCCTGCCGCATCATGGACCTCGCGCTGGATCTGGACTGCCATGTGGTCACCACCCACATCGGCGTCGTGCCCGCCGACCCCAACCATCCCCGCTATGCGGTGATGCAGAAGGCCTGCCGCGCCATGGGCGAATACGGCGACCAGGTGGGCTGCAAGTTCGCCATCGAGACCGGCCCCGAAAAGTCCGCCGTGCTGCGCCCCTTCCTGGACAGCCTGGGCTGCAGGAGCATGTGCGTCAACCTCGACCCCGCAAACCTGACCATGGTCTCGGGCGACGACGCCGTGCAGGCGGTCTACACCCTCGCGCCCTACATCGTCCATACCCACGCCAAGGACGGCCGCATGATCAACTACCACGACCCCGAGCTGATCTACGACTTCTTCGCGGGCGAGGAGAGCGTCAAGCTGGCGATGGAGGACTGCTTCATCGAGCTGCCGCTGGGCGAGGGCGACGTCGACTGGCCCAACTACATCAAGGCGCTCAAGGACATCGGCTACGACGGCTACCTGACCATCGAGCGCGAGGTGGGCGACGACCCCGCCAAGGACATCGGCATGGCCGTGGACTTCCTCCGCAAGCGCATCTGACCCCATCAAAATTGAATAAAGAGCGGTAACCTCGCTCTTTTCAGACTGTCAAAAAAGGACAAAAACCATTCAGGGATGTATGAAGGGGCCGCAGCCCCTTCATTCTTAATCCGCAGGCGGGGGCGTGTACCCCGCCGAGGAGCGATTTTCTGTAAATTGGGGAAAAAAAGACAGATCAATACACTGCTTCATCCGTTCCCGAGACCTTTGCCTACGGAAAATCGCTTCTGATACAGAAAAATTCGTGTGCGGCGAAGCCGTGCGCGAATTTTTCTGCACTTCGCAAAAGATGAGCCTTCATCTTTTGCGAGCCTGTCGACTTTGTCGACAGGCTGTAAAGAGCGGCAGCCCCGCTCTTTTTTGCATCAAAACTGCGTGCCCGGACAAACTATGCGCACATCATAAACCACGGAGGAGAGACGCGTGCGGAAAAGAAACGCATTCCTTGCGCTGGCCGCCTGTGCGCTGGCCGGAGCGCTGGCAGCGGCCCTGCTCTATCTGTTTGGCCGCCAGCTCACGCGCCCCGCGATGCGCGACGCGGTGTTCGTGCGCAGGATCGAAAAACTGATGCGAAAGGATGAGGCACATGAAGCAGAAGCTGACGCGGGAGCAGCAGGAATATGATAAGCTCGTCCACCGGGTCACCCCCCGCAGCGAGGTGCCCTTTGCGCTGCTCAAGGCCTTCGTGGTGGGCGGCATCATCTGCTGTATCGGCCAGCTCATGGCCGATTTCGGCAAAAACCTGTGGGGTCTGGAGCAGAAGGACGCCTCCACGCTGGGCAGCGTGTTCCTCGTGTTCCTCGCCTCGCTGCTGACCGGCCTTGGCGTGTTCGACCAGCTGGGCAAGTTCGCGGGCGCGGGCACCTTCGTCCCCATCACCGGCTTTGCCAACTCCATCGTCTCGCCCGCGATGGAGTACAAGCGCGAGGGCTACGTACTGGGCGTGGGCGCCAAGATGTTCACCGTCGCGGGCCCAGTGCTCGTCTACGGCATCACCGCCTCGGTGATCTACGGCGTGCTCTACTGGCTCTGGACACTGCTTTTGGCGTCCCCTTGAGGGGAAGCTGACAGATTATCATATGAAGTGCAACACCCCAAAAAAGGGGAGACAACATGGCTCAACTCGTGTAGAATGTAAGCGACGAAACCAACAAACACAGGAGAGTGAGTCATGTTGTCCTACAAACAT
>JAXEXP010000066.1:0-10657 GCA_034113365.1 Candidatus Spyradocola sp. | reverse complement strand
CTGGAGTCGCTGCTTCGCGCGCACCCGGACAGGTTTATGGAGGCCTACGTCACCCAGCGCGGCGGGCGGCTGGTGCTGCCGCTGAAGAAGGAGCACCGCAAGAACGTGCCCGGCGCGGTGGTGGACGCCTCCGCCTCGGGCTCGACGGTGTTCATCGAGCCGTCGAGCGTGGGCGCGATGCGCGACGAGGTGAGCCTGCTGGAGATCCAGGAGCAGAACGAGGTGCAGCGCATCCTGGCGGAATTGAGCGAGTCCTTCGCATCGCAGCTGCCCGCGCTGCGCCAGAACCGGCAGGTGATCGAGGAGCTGGACTTCCTGTTCGCCTGCGCGCAGCTGGCCCGGGGCATGCGCGCCATCCCGCCGCGCGTGGAGGACGGCCGCGTGCTGCATCTTAAGGGCGCGCGGCATCCGCTGCTGCCCGTCAAGACCTGCGTGCCGCTGGACTTCTTTCTGGGGCGCGCGCCGGCTCAGGTGGGCGTGGTCATCACCGGGCCCAACACGGGCGGCAAAACCGTGGCGCTCAAGACGGTGGGTCTGCTGTGCCTGATGGCGCAGACCGGGCTGCACGTGCCCGCGAAGGAGGCGGTGTTCCCGCTGCTGGACCACGTGCTGTGCGACCTTGGCGACGGGCAGAGCATCGAGCAGAACCTGTCCACGTTCTCCTCGCACGTGACGCGCTGGGTGGACATCCTTGCCCGCGTCACGCCCGACACGCTGGTGCTGTGCGACGAGCTGGGCGCGGGCACCGATCCGCGCGAGGGCATGGGCCTTGCCACCGCGATGCTGGAGACGCTGGCCGCCCGCGGCGCGCTGATCCTGGCCACCACGCACTACCCCGAGATCAAGACCTTTGCCGACACCGCCTGGGGGTTCCTCAACGCATCGATGGCGTTCGACCCGGACACGCTGCGGCCGCTCTACCGGCTGGAGCTGGGGCGCGCGGGGCGCTCGTGCGCGCTGCTCATCGCAAAGCGCCTGGGGCTTCCCGCCGAGGTGCTGGACCGCGCCGCGCAGGTGTGCGGCAGCGCGGCGCCCGCAGCGGTCGCCATGCCCGAGCCCAAGGCCGTTTCCATGCCCGCCGCGCCGGAACCGCCCGCGCCCGCCGCCGCGCCCGAGAAAAAGCCGCGCCATACCTTCACGGTGGGCGAGAGCGTGTACGTGCACCAGCTGCACCGCACGGGCATCGTGGCGCAGGAGGCCAACGCCAAGGGCGAGGTGGTGGTCAAGGTGGCCGACCGCAAGTATTCCATCAACCAAAAGCGCCTCTCGCCGCACCTTTCCAAGGAGGAGCTCTACCCCGACGCGGACAACTACGATCTGGACATCGTGCTGGACACGGTGGCCAACCGCAAGGCCAGGCACAAGATGGCCAAGCGCCACGTCGAGGGCGCGGTGGCGACCGTGACGGACGACGACGTCCGCAGGCTGTGAGCGCCGTTTCGCTTTACAAACGCCGCATTTTGCAGTATACTTGAGAAAAAATCGGAAGGAGAGACTGTATATGAAACGCAGAGCCAAGCTCTATCCCATCGCGCCCGGCGTGACCTGCATCGACGATGCGGGCCATTCGGTGTGCTACGTGGTTTGCGGCAGCGAGCGCGCCGCCGTCATCGACACCGTCAACGGCATGGAGGACCTGCACGCCATCGTGCGCGAGATCACCGACCTGCCGCTGGTGGTGGTCAACACCCACGGCCACTGCGACCACGTCTGGGGCAACACGTTCTTTGACGAGGCCTACATCCATCCCGACGACGTCGCGCTGCACGACCTGCACTTTGCCAACCGCCGCATGGACGCCACGCCCGAGCAGGCGAAAAAATTCGGCGCGTCTCTCGAGGAGCTGCAGGCCTTTATCGACGCGCAGCCCTGCCCGCTCAAGCCCATCCGCGAGGGCGAAGTGATCGACCTGGGCGGCCGCACGCTGGAGGTGCTCAAGGTCGCCGGCCACACGCAGGGCAGCATCGTGCTGCTCGACCGCACCGCGGGCTTCCTCTACTCCGGCGACGCCATCAACGGCCAGATCTGGCTGCAGCTGCCCGAGTCCTCCAAGCTGACCACCTATCTGGACAGCCTCAACGCGCTGGACCCCTACCGCCCCTTCTTCACCGAGCTGCACACCGGCCACAACGTAGAGGGCGTCCCGGCCGCCTACATCGACGAGATGAAGGCCGCCATCGCCCACATCATCGACACCAACGGCGAGGGCGACGAGGACTACGCCTGGTTCGGCGGCACCGCCAAGCGCCACATGATGCGCGAGAACACCTGGGTGCTCTACACCCCCGAAAAGCTCTGATCCCCGCACCCAAGCGGGGTTCCCGCTCCGCCAAAAGCGCCGCGGCCGCCGTTCCCCCCAGAACAGCGGCCGCGGCGCTTTTCTACCGCAGTCCATTTTCATATTCGGCGGCGCCCCCGCTCGCCGGAAAAACTAAAGCGCGAGGGTGAAGGCGTTGTCGCGGCCCTTGGCCAGGTGGACGGTCTTTTTCACGGTGCGGCCGTTCCACTCGGCGGTCAGGTCGTAGTCGCCGTAGAAGCCCTTGAAGGCGGCGCTGCCGTCGGCGGCGGTCTGGCGGTCGGCGGAGGTGTGCCACTTTACGTGGATGAGGTCGTAGAGCGCCTCGTAGGCGGGCTTGGGCGTCAGGTCAAAGCGCAGCAGGCCGCCGCGGTAGTAGTTCTCGCCCGCGGTCATGTCGCCCTGCGGCGCGAAGGCGGCGTAGCCGTCGGGCAGGTTCCAGTAGACGATCTGCTCCATGCGCTCGTGGCTGAACCAGAGGGTGTAGAGGTTGGTGAGCAGCTCGGCCTGCAGCGCCTCGTCCTCGGCGCGGTCGGTATAGGCGGGCACGGTGACCTCGGTGATCTGCAGCGGCAGGCCGAACCTGCCGTAGCGGTTCAGGATGCGGGTCAGGTGCTGCGGGTCGTAATAGAGGCGGGTGCGCTCGGCCTCCTCTTCCGCGGGGAAGAACATGTGGTACTGCATGCCCACCGCGTCGATGGGCGTGCCGCGCATCAGCTCGCGATCGATCAGCGAATAGTACCAGTCGCGGCTGGTGCCTAAGTCCTCCCAAAAGCCGCTCCACTCGTTGATGACCAGCTGGTTGGCGCCCATGTACTTGCGCGCCTCGTTGAAGCACCAGGAAATGTAGTCGTCCTCGTCGTAGAAGGCGGTGCGGCCCTTGCCCCAGTACATCTCGTTGGTGACCTCCATGGTGCGGATGCGGTCGCCGCAGTGCTCCGCGACCTCGCGCATGCGGCGGGACAGCTCGCGCTTTACGGTGAACACGTCCGCATCGTACAGCCACTCGGGGAAGAAGTGCTCGTAGGCCAGCGCGTGCTCGCGGGGCTCGATGCCGTGGGCGGCGCAGAAGTCGAGGCAGGCGTCGATGGGCGGGCGGCGGTAGATGGGCGGGCTGTTGCGGTCAAAGCGCAGCTTGCCCTTTTCGGGCTCCAGGTCCGACCAGTAGAAGGGCAGCGTGGCCATGTTGAACAGCTCGTAAAAGCGCTGCTCATAGGCGGCGTTCTTTTCGGGGGTATTGAACTGCCCCAGCATGAACAGGTTCGCGCCGAAGCGGAAGTCGTGGCTGCGCTGCTCTGCGTGCACGCGCGCGCCGGGGAGCGGGGCGCCCTGTGCGTCGGTTACCTGCACCTGCGCCCAGCCCTTGCGGTTGCGCTCGATGCCCTGCTGCGCGGTCTCCTGCAGCCATTCGCGCTGCGCGTCAAAGGAGCGCATGATCTGCTCGCGTCTTGACATAGTCTCCACCTCTTGTGCTCAAATTGGGATCTCTTTGCGTTCATCATAGCACCGCCGCCCGCCGCTCACAAGGCCAAGTTTCAATACAGGGTTTGATTTTCGAACCGGAAAATGGTATATTGGGTGCAGAACGCGGAGGGATCTGTATGTTTTTTGAAAACGAGGAGTTCGCGGTGCGCTTTCTCAACGCCATGGAGTTCCACACCGAGCAGGAGCAGTTCTGCGTCAACGAGGCGCGGCCCTACTACGCGCTGTCCTACCGCTTCACCGCCGAGACCGTGCTCACCGACGGCGAGGGCCGCAGCTGGGAGCTGGGCGACGGCTCCCTCGCCTACGTCCCGGCGGGGGTGTGGTACACGCGCGCGGCGCGGCACGAGCGCATGATCGTGCTGCACTTTCAGGCCTACGGCGACCCGGGGCGGCGCATCAACACGCTGTGCCCCCGCAACGCGCAGGGCATCGAGCAGAGCTTTGCAGAGGTGCTGCGCCTGTACACCGAGCGCGAGCCGGGCTACCTGTTCCGCTGCGGCGAGTGCCTCAACCGCCTGCTCTACCGCATCGAGCGCGAGTACGCGCTGGACGTGCCGCCCTCCCTGGCGCAGTCCGCCGCCCGCCTCATCGAGCGCGAGGCGGCCCGGGCGGACTTCTCGGTGGACGAGCTCTCCGGCGCCTTCGACTGCTCGGGCGCGCAGCTGCGCAGGCTGTTCCGGCAGGAATACGGCCTGTCGCCCAAGCAGTACCTGACGCGCGTGCGCATGGACAGCGCGCGGGCGCTGCTGCAGGCGGGGCTGTTCTCCGTGCGGCAGGTGGCGCAGCGCTGCGGCTTTGCCAACGAGAAATACTTCGCCACGGTCTTTAAGGCGTACACGGGGCTGACGCCCTCGCAGTACGCGGCGAAATAGAGAAAAACCAGTCCGTTCTCGCCGAACGGACTGGTTTTCTTAAGTGGGGAGGTCGCTTATTTATCTGCACGGAAGGCTCTGAGGAAGCAAATTGCCAGTCCTGCGAGCATGACGATCATGGAGAGTATGAAGGGGATCAGCGTATCCGTGCCCAGGAAAGAGCCGAGCAGTCCGCTGATGCCGTTGTAATTCCAAGGGTGGATCGTGGCGTAAATGAAGCAGAACGCGGAAAACACGAGGCCGATCACGGTGAGCAGCAAGCCGCAGATCATTTTCTTATCCATGATGTTTTCTCCTTGTGTTGGGTGAGGTTAGTTTTTGGCGGTCAGCCGGCCGTCGGTGCCGTGCTTGCGGGTGTAGATGAACCACTTGACGAAGCCGTAGACGGTGTTGACCAGCATGGCGAACTCGGTGATGAGCAGCATGTAGGCGCCGGCGGAGATGTTCATAAAGATGTAGAGTATGGTGGTGATGAACCAGGCATACCACTGCTCGGAGTAGCGCAGCAGCAGCAGCACGCCGTTGGCCATGCCCATCGCGGAGGTAAAGGCCTCCAGATACGAGTCGCTGGAGCCGGGGATCTTGCTGGAGATGAAGCCGAACACCAGGCCGAAGGCCACGATGGCCAGCAGCGCCAGCGCGCCCTGCCACCACTTCAGGCGCTTGACCTGCGTCAGGTTCTCATCCTGCTTGTCGGGGTGCTTGTTCCAGCGCAGGTAGCTGATGACGTCGATGGGCATCCAGAAGCAGACCACCGTCAGCGCCAGCGTGTACCAGCCCAGCGTCAGCGCGATGACCAGGTAGGTCAGCTCGATCAGGAAGAAGTCCACCACGAAGTTGAGCTTGCTCTGCTTGGAGATGAGCAGCTCGCACAGCGGGTTTGCGATGACGTTGATGACGGAGCAGACGACCATGAACTTGCTGGACGTGTCCTCCAGCATCAGGTCGGGGAAGAAGATCACGAAGCCGAAGGTCAGCGCGACCACGACGGCCAGGTAGGTGATCTGGTAGGGGGTAAAGGACTTGAGGAAGCTCTTGGCTTTGGCAAGTTTATTCTGCATGGGGATCGCTCCTTATCTGTATCGATTGGGTCAGCCGACGAGGTCGGCCAGGCGGGGGAAGGCGCGCAGGGCATTGTTCAGATAGATGTCCGCGTGCTGCTCCCTGGGAAAGATACGCGCGATGGTGGTGTCGTATTCGCCGATGGCGGTCAGGTTGATGGGCGGGCAGAAGTCCGTGCCGTAGAGCACCTTGCGGTAGACGCCCGGATAGGGGCGCATGGCGGCGGTAAAGGTCTCGATGGCCCACTCCATGTCCGCGCCCTCGTGGGTGCCGGGCTCGTAGGCGCCGGAAAAGTCGGTGTAGATGTTGTCGTGCTCGTCCACGATGCGCATGCACTCATCAAAGCGGGGATCGTCCATGTGCGCCGCGACGAAGTTGACGTCGGGGAAGCGCTCGGCGGCGTTTGCGATGTAGCGGGCGCGCGAGCCCTCCATGTCGTCATCGGTGGGCAGCACCAGCGAGCACGAGCCGGTGTGGAAGGTGACGGTCAGCCGGTGCCTGCGCGCGAACTCGTAGATGCACAGCATCTTTTCGTCGTCGGCGCGGCCGGTCTGGTAGGTGAGGAATATCTTCAGGCCCACGACCCTGCCGCAGGGCAGCAGCGCCTCGATGTCGCGCAGCTGCGGCGGGATGGGGGCGAAAATGTCGATGGCGGGGCAGAGAAACAGGCGCTCATCCGCCTGGACCGTGGCAAGAGAATCGTCCTGCACGCCCCCTCCGCAAAAACGCGGCAGGAATTGCATCACCAGGGCCCAGCCGTCGGTGCGGGAAAAGTATTCCCGGCTGATCTCGCGGGTGACGATGTGCGTGTGGCAGTCGATTTTCTTTGGTTGCATGATGCTTTCTCACTCCCAAAACTCAGTAATGCACCGCTTTCCATGCGAAAAAGCGGCGCTGCGATGTTTAGTATAGCAGAACCATTTCCAACAGACAATACAGTTTTCCTTTTCTTAAAATCGCACTTTGGGGCGCGCAAAAGGGCCGCCCCTCCGCGGTGGGAGGAGCGGCCCTCTGTGGGTTTATTGCGCTGCCGACGTCAGCTGCGGAACAGCGCGCGGGTGGCCTCCTGCAGGCCGTCGCGCACCGCGCCGGGCTGGGTGTAGATGCGCCCGCCAGGCAGGCCGCCGCCGCAGCGCCTGCGCGCCGCCAGCGTCTCGTCGTCGAAGATGTAGGCGGGGTTGTTGGGCAGCAGGCTGCCGTCGTGGCTGAGCACCACGGTGTCCTGCGCGCCCGAGGCCTGCTGGATGGCCCAGCCCAGGCTGGTGTAGATCTCGCCGTCCACGCCGATGAGCGCCAGCGGGCCGATCTTGACCAGGTGCAGGCGGATCTCGTAGTTGGTATCGTAGACGGGCTCCTCGTCGGGGCGCTCCATCGCGGTGGTGGAGGCGGGGACGCTGACCCAGCGGATGGCGGTGGATATGGGCGCGGAGTCGATGGTGCACTGCACGGCGTCCAGCGCCGAGCGGATGTCGCTTAGGTGACGGCCCACGGTGGTGGTCAGCAGCGCTTCGGCCGCCTGCTCGCCCTTGAGGCGCTGCTCGACGGGCGCGCCGGTGACGGCGTCGGGGTAGAGCGTCTGCACCATCTGCACGGGGTTGACGTCGCCCGCGGGGCCGCTGGTCCACATCGCCACCGCGCCGGGGTACTCCTTCTCCAGCGCCTGGCTGGTGTTGCCGCCGATGTCGCCGCTGATGAAGGAGCTGCCGTCGCCGCAGTCGTTGCGGAACACCGCCACGCAGTGCACGCCGTAGTTGGTCAGCAGCGCGATGGGCTCGCCGGTCTGCGCGTTCTCCACGCGCAGCACAAAGAGCGAGTGGTCCACGTTGCCCGCGCCGTTGAAGCCCACCTCCACCTTCTGCGACACGCTGCCGTCCTGGTTTTTGACGCGGTAGCGCTGACAGCGGTTCATGTTGATGAAGCACTTGCCGCGGCCGTAGCCCAGGCGCGCGGGCTGCACCTGCACCGCCTGGCGCACCGCCTCCAGCAGGCGCTCGAGCAGGAAGGCCTCGTATTCCTTGACGCCCTTTTGCACCTCGGGCGGCTTGTTCTCGATGAAGTTGAAGCGCTCGAAGGGCCGGTAGCCCGTGATGGGCGCGGTGTGGGTGTGGATGCCCATGAACAGCACGTTCTGCGCGGGGATGCCCGTCTCCTGCTCGATGCGCTCCAGCCACTCCACGGGATAGGGGGCCTTGTCCAGGTCAAAGGTGACGATCAGCGCGCGCTGGCCGTCGGATTCAAAGCAGAGGACACGCACGAACAGCTCGTCGTGCACCTTGCAGTAGCGCGCGCCGCCCAGGCCGAACATAAAGGGGATCAGGTGCTCCGGCGGGGTGATGTTCGCCCGGCCCGCACCGCAGTACAGCTGGCTCATATTCCATTTCCTCCTTGTTTTGACGGTTGTTTACAGCAGGTTCACCTTGCCAAAGGCGCTGACGTTGCCTTGCTGGAGCGTGCTGCAGCAGTCCTCCACGTCGCCCGCGGCGTAGAACTCCGGCGCGCAGCCCGCATAGGCGAGCGCCTCGCGCTGGCAGCGCCGCCAGCCGCCGCTGACCACGACGCCGTCGCAGTCGACCTGCGCCGTTTGACCGTCCGCGCCGCGATAGGCGACGCGCCCCGGCTCGATGCGCAGCGTGGTGACGCCGGTCAGCACGGTGAAGTCCTCATACGCGGCCCAGGCGGGCAGCATGCCGCCGTAGCCCGCCTCCGGGTCTGTTGCCGTGTCTAATTTGATACAACATAACGGAGCGGAATTTCTAACCCTTAACGATGCTCCCGCACAGGTGCATTTTTGCACATCCCTCATAACGATGCCGTATGCACCGTTACGGAGTAAGGTATAATTGAGCATTTCCCGCAGTTCGATGAAAAGGCAAAAGACCCGGCGCATTTCATGTTCGGGATTGAAAGCCCGCTTGAACCGATTTACTACCCCGGCGAAATCTGCATTGACGAGTTCATGCAACAGCTTGAACAGCGCGTGAACGATGAAGCCGCCGTTATCCCGGACGGGTGCAGGAACGCGACGCTTTCCCGCTATGCGTTTAGTATGCTAAAGCGTTTCGGAATGGACGACGGAACGGCAGAAAGCCTTTTCTATCAGAAAGCCGGGCATTGTGAACCGCCGCTTGACGACAGCGAACTTTCTACCATATGGAACAGCGCCATTTCCGGCTACAAAGAAAAGGTTCTTTCTAATCCTGACTATGTAGACCCGGCGACATTCGCGGCGCAAATGGACTTTGCGGCAGCAGGCGGCAAAAAGAAAGTCCTAACAAGCGCAGACATAGAACGCATTCTTGCAGAATTGGGCGTTACCGTCCGCCTGAACGTCATTTCCGGCGCTGTCGATATACAGGGCTTGCCGTCGGAATTTTCCACGACCAACGCGCCGAACGTGTTACCCGTGTATCTGACCGACTATATCAAGCGGCATCATATGAAATGTTCAAAGCAGGATTTAGACGACTGCCTTGTGCTGATTGAAGATAAAAACCGCTTCAACCCATTTGAAGAAATGCTAACCGCTAACCCGTGGGACGGAACAGACCGCCTTGCAGAACTGCCGGAAATCCTTGATATAGACACGGACGGGATAGAGTTCAATACCTATGTCATTAAATGGTTATGGCAAACAGTAAGCCTTGCATTGAATGACGACGACAACCCGGCGGGCGCTGACGGCGTTCTGACCCTGCAAGGCAATCAAGGCATAGGAAAGACAAGGTTCTTTGCGGTTATTGCCCTGAAAGCAGATTGGTTTTCCGAGGGTGTAAGCATCAATACCGATAACAAAGATACCATCATACAGGCAACGGGCAGTCTGATTGCAGAATTGGGCGAACTGGACAGCACATTGAAGCGGGAGCAATCCGCGCTGAAAGCGTTCCTGACTGCCGCCCGTGATATGTACCGCCTGCCTTATGCCCGCGCAGCCGTGCGCAGACCGCGCCGGACAAGTTTTTGCGCGACAGTAAACCCGGAAGAATTCTTGAATGACGAAACAGGCAGCCGCCGTTTTTGGACGGTTCACGTTGGAAATATTGACGTTGAACGCCTGAACAGCCTTTCCAAAGAATGGGTAACGCAGCTATGGGCGCAGGTATATGAACAGTATTACAAGACTGACCCGCAGGGTTTCAGACTTTCCCGCGAGGAACGCGCAACGCTTGAAAAGAGCAATGAACGTTACAGCAAGCCGATTGCCGGGGAAATCGAAATCATGGACGCGCTTGATTGGGAACAGCCCGTTTCCAAATGGAAATGGTACAGGACAAGCGAACTGAAAGACGCTTTGCGCCTGTATCGGATAACGCCCGCGCAGATAGGCAAGGCGCTGACCCGCATTTCAACCCGTGATTTGCGCATTGAAACGAAAGCGCCGGGGAACGTCAAGCAATATCTGTTGCCGGGACTTCTGCCCGAAACATCACGGGCGGGCTATGTTCCGCCGCTATGACGGCAGCGGGCGCAGGCGGGCGAAAGTTAGGGCAGTTAGGGTAACTTCCTATAATGAGCATTTTTGATAACACACTACACAGGTATAGGGTGTACTAAAAAATCAATATAAGGAAAGCTACCCTAACCACCCTAACAGCCCTAACACAGACACCCCC
The DNA here is from genome assembly GCA_034113365.1 of Candidatus Spyradocola sp. GTDB lineage: Bacteria > Bacillota > Clostridia > Christensenellales > UBA1750 > Spyradocola. The sequence continues at coordinate 329 of JAXEXP010000066.1, read as the reverse complement.
GGGGCAAGCCCCTGACGGCAGGCACCGGGCAACGGTGCAGGGGCTTTCTTTTCCCCCGCAGAGAAAAAAACAATTTCAGGAAAGGAGTTTTGACCAATGAGCATTTTATCAAGCCTGTTCCGGCAGAAACAGAAACCGCCGCAAGCTGTGATTGAAATAAACAACACATTTTCCAGTTTCAGCGGCACGGCATACGGAAACGCGGTATTCCGGGCAGCCGTGGACGCTATCGGCAGACACGCGGCGAAATTGCAGGCGCACAGCGACGACAGCGGGCTTGAAACCCTGCTGAACACCGCCCCGAACGCCTATATGTCCGGGTATGACCT
>JAXEXP010000065.1:0-15389 GCA_034113365.1 Candidatus Spyradocola sp. | reverse complement strand
GTTGCCTGCGTCGGCCAGCCCAAAGCGCGCCGCCGCATGCGCCGAGTTGCGGAACACGTACGAGGTCGTCTGGTAGATCGGCACCGCGCGGGAATCCGTCGCGGGATCGGGCTGCTCCTGGCCTACGTGCAGCTGAAGGGTCTCAAATCTATACTTGCTCATGGGTTCGCTCCTCACTTCCGCTTTGATTTTGGGGTAGCGGGAATCCTCTGCATTTCCTACTCGGTTTATGGGTTTATACTCAGGAGTTTACCATGTATTTCCTATATTGTCAATAGGTTTGTTTGCGTTCCTGCGGCGGCCGCATTGACAGGCGCGCGGCGCTGCGCTATGCTGTTGACGAAAGGGAGGGACGGAAAAATGCCGGATCTCAGCAGTTGGGAGGCGCAGCTGGCGGCGCTGCCGGGGCGCGCGGGGGTGTACTGGAAAAATCTTGTGACCGGGGAGGAATTCTGCCACGGGGCGGATGAGGCCTATACCGCAGCGAGCGTCATCAAGCTTCCGGTGCTGTGCGCGGTGGCGCGGCAGGTGCAGCAGGGGCGCGCGGACTGGTCGGAGCGGCTGGTGTGCGCAAAAAAAGAGCGCGTGCCGCCCTGCGGTGCGCTGTGGTACTTTGACGGCGAGCCGGAGGTGAGCCTGCGCACGCTGTGCGCGCTGATGGTGGTCATCAGCGACAACACGGCGACGAACCTGCTGCTGCGGCGCTTCGGCCTGGAGGGGCTCAACGATGACTTCCGGGCGCTGGGGCTTGCGCGCACGCACCTGGAGCGGCTGCTGTTCGACGAGGAAGCGGCGCGGGCGGGAAAACAGAACGCGTTCACGCCGCGGGAGATGGGGCAGCTGCTCGAGCGCATCCGGCGGGAGGCGCAGCAGGGGCAGGTGTGGGCGCAGTTCTGCCTGGAGCTGCTGTTTGAACAGCAGATCAACCACAAGATCCCGGGATACCTGCCCGAGGGCGCGCGCGTGGCGCACAAGACGGGCGAGGGCGCCGGCATCACGCACGACGTGGGGCTGGTGGACGCGCCGCAGCCCTTTGTGCTGTGCTTCGCATACTGCGGGCCGGACGTGCCCGCGGCGGAGCGCTGGGTGCGCGAGGCGTCGCTGCGGGCATGGCAGTTGTGCGGCGGGACGGTTGAGCGGATGTTGTGAAGTCCGCTGACGTCAACTACATATCCTTCAGCGCCTGCGCGAAGTCGTCAAACCATGCGTCGGCAAGCGCGCGGATGGCGTCGCGGTCATGGGCGGCGGAGGCGTCGGGCACGGCGATGACGCGGAAGCCCGCGGCCTTTGCGGTGCGGATGGCGTGCAGGGAGTCCTCAAACACCACGGCGTCGGCCAGGCTGCCGCCCATCGCGTGCAGCGCGGCGAGGAACACGTCGGGGTGGCGCTTGCTCCTGCCCACCTCGGTGCAGGTGAAGATGCCGTCGAAGCAGTCCAACAGCGACAGGCGGCGCAGCGCGGCCTCCACCGGCGGGCGGTCGGTGGCGGTGGCGACGGACAGCCGCACGCCGCGTTCGCGCAGCGCCGCGAGGTACTCGGGCACGCCGGGCTTGGGCTGGACGGTGGTGCGGTAGGCCTCCATCGCCAGCGCGTTCATCTCGTCCATCAGCCCATCGGGCGTGACGGGCAGGGAATAGGCCGAGATGAGGTAGTCGGCGGACTCGCGCATGTCCATGGCGGCAAGCGTGGCGCGCAGGTCGTGGCGGGGGGCTTTGCCCTTTTGCAGCAGGTAGTGCTCGGCAAGGTGATCCCACACGGGCATGGAGTCGAGCAGCGTGCCGTCCAGATCGAAGATCGCGTATCGGAAATCCATTGTGTTCATGCCTCCGGGAAGGTCAGGTATTGGGGCGGGACGTGCTCCGTCAGCCACACGCCGTTGGCGGAGAGGAAGAAGGGCAGGCCGTCCGCGGCCATGCGCGCGGCGTCCACGGTGAGCACCACGGGCCGGCCGTGCCGGGCGCCGACGGTGCGGGCGGTGTCCAGGTCGCGGGAGAGGTGGACGTACAGCCGCTCCTCGCGCAGCAGGCCCTTTTGCCGTATGGAGGGCAGTAAGCGCGATGCGGTGCCGTGGAACAGCGTCTCCGGCGGCCGGGAGGCGGGCAGCTCGAGGTCCACGGGGATGGAATGGCCCTGGTTGGCGCGGATGCGCGTGCCGTCGGGCGAGAAGCTGTAGCGCTGCTTGGCGTCGGTGCGCACAATGAAGCGCAGCTCCTCGGGCGTGAGCGGGTATTTGCCGGCGCGGGCCATGCCGTTCAGCAGCGCGTCCACAGGCAGGTAGCCGTGCTCGTCCAGCGCAAGGCCCACCATGGCCGGGTCGTGGCGCAGGATGCGCGAGAGGTATTTGCTGGCGCGGGTGCAGTCCATGTCTCTCCCCTCCTCCGAATTTTATATAGGACAGTATACACGATGCGCGCGGGCTTTGGCAACTTTTGCAGTTGACAACGGGGCGCGCGCGGGTGTATACTCTTTTCAACTTCTGAAGGGAAGGAGACCTGCGGTCATGCAGAATTATGCGCGCGTCTACGCCTATACCCTGTATTACGAGTATTGTAATGCGGGCTGTTTGCGTTGCGCGTAAGGGTTCCGGCAGGGCCTCGGGTCAGAAAAGAAGCATGGCAACGGCAGTCCGCAGAGCAAACGGCGGGCTGCTTTTTTGTCGGCAGCACAGCAGAACGGAAGAACGGAAGGAAGGAAACACAGTATGATCATCATCCTCAAGCAGAATGCAAACGAAGCAAAAGTCAAGGCGCTCCTCGAAGAGGTGCAGCAGCAGGGCATGCAGACGCACTACAGCCAGGGCTCCGACGTGACCATCATCGGCCTTGTGGGCGACACCTCACGCGTGGACGAGGACAAGCTGCGCGCCAACGAAGTGGTTGCGGACGTGCGGCGCATCTCCGAGCCGTACAAGGCGGCCAACCGCCGCTTCCACCCGGACGACACGCACATTCAGGTGGGCGGGCACACCATCGGCGAGGGATTCTTCCACGTGATGGCCGGTCCCTGCTCGGTGGAGAGCGAGGAGCAGCTGTGCACGGTGGCGCAGTCCGTGAAGGAAAGCGGCGCGACCTTCCTGCGCGGCGGCGCGTTCAAGCCCCGCACCAGCCCCTACTCGTTCCAGGGCCTGGAGGCGGACGGCCTCAAGCTGCTGCGCGAGGCGCGCAAGCTGACGGGCCTGCCCATCGTCACCGAGATCATGTCCGAGGCGCAGCTGGACGAGTTTGCGGACGTGGACATCCTGCAGGTGGGCGCGCGCAACATGCAGAACTTCCGCCTGCTCAAGGCGCTGGGCCACACCGACAAGCCCGTGCTGCTCAAGCGCGGCATGAGCGCGACCATCGAGGAGTGGCTGATGAGCGCGGAGTACATCATGGCGGGCGGCAACGAAAAGGTGATCCTGTGCGAGCGCGGCGTGCGCACGTTCGAGACCATGATCCGCAACAACCTGGACATCTCGGCGGTGCCGCTGCTCAAGAAGCAGAGCCATCTGCCCGTGATTATCGACCCGTCGCACGCGGCGGGCATCGCGTGGATGGTGGAGCCGCTGGCGCGGGCGGCCATCGCGGCGGGCGCGGACGGCCTGATGATCGAGGTGCACAACAACCCCAAGGCGGCGCTGTGCGACGGCGCGCAGTCGCTGAACATGGACCAGTTTGCCGACGTGATGAAGGAGGTCAAGCGCCGCGCGGCGTTTGAGGGCAAGATCACGGACTGATTTGTGTGGAGCAGAGGCGTTCGGGCGGGGACTTATCCCGTCCGGGCGTTTTTTTTGCAGTTTTTTGGGGAGAAGCGGGTTGCGCGGGCGGGCGAATGGGTATATATTGGGAGAGGAATGGAATCACAAGGAGGGGTTTGAAATGCTGCAGCGGGAGCTGTTGTACGCGCTGATGGGCACGGGCTTTACCTGCCTGGCCACGGTGCTGGGCGCCGGGATGGTGCTGTTTTTCAAAAAGGACATGTCGCAGAACATGCAGAAGATCTTCCTGGGGTTTGCCGCGGGCGTGATGATCGCGGCGTCGGTGTGGTCGCTGCTGCTGCCGGCGATGGAGTCGGCGCAGGCGGCGGGACAGAACGTGCCGCTGCACATCGGCGGGGGCTTTGTGCTGGGCGGCGCGTTCCTGATGCTGCTGGACCGCCTGCTGCCCCACCTGCACCTGGGCAGCGACGAGCCCGAGGGCCTGCCCGCGCACCTGAAGCGCACCACGATGGTGGTGCTGGCGGTGACGCTGCACAACATCCCCGAGGGCATGGCGGTGGGGCTGGCCTTCTCCGCAGCGGCGCAGGACGTAAGCTCCGGCGCGCTGGCGGCCGCTGTGGCGCTGGCGCTGGGCATGGGGCTGCAGAACTTCCCCGAGGGCGCGGCGATCTCGCTGCCGCTCAAGTCGCAGGGGGTGTCTGCGGGCAAGTCCTTTGCGCTGGGCGCGCTCTCGGGCGTGGTGGAGCCGGTGTTCGGCCTGCTGGCGGTGCTGGTGGCCAGCCGCATCACGGGCATCATGCCCTTTATCCTCTCCTTTGCCGCGGGCAGCATGGTGTATGTGGTGGTGGAGGAGCTGATCCCCGAGGCGCACCTGGGCGAGCACTCCCACGTGGGCACGCTGAGCGTGATGGTGGGCTTTCTGGTGATGATGCTGCTGGACGTGCTGCTGGGCTAGGCTGCGGCGATGGTCTTTTGCGCACGGCTGTGCTATACTTATGGCGGGCCAACCCTGGCCCCGACAGGGATCAAAACGCAACGCGCATCGCTCCGGTGCGCCAGAGCTGGTTGGTAGCCCAGCCGTCCGGGTGTCTTCATCCGGGTAAGTAACCCTCCCCTCCGGGTCGTCCCTTCCCTGCCGCATTTTCCAGGCAAGGAGGGATGCGTCGTGGAGACGACGGGCGTTCGGCTGACGGTATTTTTTGAGGACCCCTTCTGGGTGGGCGTGTTCGAGCGGCGCGACGGGAGCGGGCTGTCGGTGAGCAGGGTGGTGTTCGGCGCGGAGCCGAAGGATGCCGAGGTGTGGGACTTTGTGCTGCACGGCTACTACCGGCTGCGCTTTAGTCCGGCGGTGGAGGCTCCTGCGCGCGAGCACGCAGTCAACCCCAAGCGCATGCAGCGCCAGGCGCGGCGGCAGACGCAGAGCGCGGGCGTGGGCACGAAGTCCCAGCAGGCGCTGCAGCTGCAGCGGGAGCAGATGAAGACGGAGCGTCACCGGCTCACACGCGAGCAGCTGCTGGCCGAACAGGAGCGGCAATACGCGCTCCGGCAGCAGAAGTGCCGGGACAAGCACCGGGGACACTGAGAAAAACCGTGCCGAAACGAAACAGCATCCGCAGAAGAGCGCTCTTCTGCGGATGCTGTTTATTTACAATGGAATCACTGCGCGACGTCGAGGGCGGCGTGCTTGACGAAGGCGTTCTGCACGTCCTGCAGGGTGGCGCAGTAGGTGGCGTCGATGAGCACCTCGTCATAGCTGATGCTCTGCGCGATGACGTAGGTGATGCCCTCCTGCGAGGCGGCGTTCTGCTCGGCGAGCCAGGAGCTGACGAAGCTCTCCATCGCGGCCTTGTCCTCGATGACGCCCAGGTCGCGGTTGCCCAGGTGCACCATGTAGCCCGTGACGACCTGCATCTGCGTGCTCTGATTTCCGCCGGAGATCATCTGGCTCAGGTAGGGCCAGGCGAGCCAGCCGCCCGTGCCCACGCCCACCAGCAGCAGCACGATGAGCAGCGCAGCGATGATGGGGCGCGCGTTGAAGGTGGGCGCGGAGCCGATGCCCATCTCGCGGCGCTCGGTGCGGGTGTAGTGGGAGATGTAATCCCATTTCTCCTCGGCAGGATCGTCCAGCGCGCTCCAGTAGCGGATCTGATTGAAAACCTGCGAGACCGGGCGCAGGCCCAGCTCCGTCAGGGTGTCGAAGGAATTGTCTTTCTTGTTGGCTTTCACGGCGTCCTCCATCTATGAACAGCTGGTTCAAAACAGCATACTATTCCTCATACATGATACCATTGTGCGCCGTATTTCGCAAGTAAAATTGCCAATTCCGGCAAAAAAAGGCGGCCCGCCGCCCCTTTCCGGGGTGACGGGCCGCGCAGGATGCACGCGGCTATTTCAGCGCGCGCTCAAATACGCGCTGGATCTTGTCCTTGGTCGCCGCGCCCTCGTGCAGCTTCTCCTTGCCCACAAAGTAGGTGGGGACGTAGTAGTAGTCCCACTTCTCGGCGACGTCGGGCTGCCGGGTCTCGTCGATGACGGTCAGCTCCACGTCGTTGTACTCGGGATACTGCTGCATCAGCTCATCCATCCATTTGAACGCCTGGCGGCAATAGGGGCAGCCCTCCATGACAAACATCGTGACTTTTTTCACTTTCAACCACTCCTTTTGCGCAGTTTATACAGGGTAACGGTCAATCGCGATGGCGATGCCTGTGCCGCGTCAGCGCCAGGCCGCCAAAGCCGCTGATGACCGCCATATAGAAGCCCAGCTCGTAGCTCAGGCCCGTGTTGCACTCGGCAAACAGGTGCACCTTGGAGCCGAAGATCTCCATGATGAGCGTGACGGGCGCGCACCAGCCGTGCCAGACGCCGTTGAGGAACCCTGCGGGGGCCTCGGGCGTGTACTCGGCGATGCCGGGCAGGCAGCCGGTGAGCAGCAGAGGAAGCGCGCACAGCGCTGCGATCAGCGTGAGCCTTCTTGCCTTCCTCACGATGGGATCACCCCTTCCGCTGTAAATTTCAGTCGAACAGGTGCATGAAATCGAAGGTGGCGAACAGGTCCTTCGGGGTCTCGGCGCGGCGGATCAGCTCCACGGAGCCGTCCTCGTGCAGCAGCAGCTCCGCAGAGCGCAGCTTGCCGTTGTAGTTGTAGCCCATCGCAAAGCCGTGCGCGCCGGTGTCATGGATGGCGATGAGGTCTCCGATGTCGATGCGGGGCAGCGCGCGGTCGATGGCGAACTTGTCGTTGTTCTCGCACAGGGAGCCCGTCACGTCGTAGACGTGGTCGCAGGGCCAGTCCTCCTTGCCCAGCACCGTGATGTGGTGGTAGGCGCCGTACATCGCCGGGCGCATCAGGTTCGCCGCGCAGGCATCCAGGCCGATGTAGTGCTTGTAGGTGTTCTTCTCGTGCAGCACGGTGGCCACCAGCGAGCCGTAGGGGCCGGTCATGTAGCGGCCCAGCTCGGTCTTGAGGCGCAGGGGATGCATGCCGGCGGGCACGACGACCTCCTCGTAGGCCTTGCGGACGTCCTGACCCACCTTTTCGATGTCCACGGGCTGCTCCTCGGAGCGGTACGGGATGCCCACGCCGCCGGAGAGGTTGATGAAGTCCATCTGGACGCCCAGCGTCGTGTGCAGCTCAGCCGCCAGCGCGAACAGCTGACGCGCCAGCGCGGGGTAGTAGCCGTTGTCGGTGGTGTTGGAGGCGAGGAAGGCGTGCAGGCCGAACTTCTTCGCGCCCATGGCGGACAGCTTTTTGACGCCCTCGAAGATCTGCTCGCGCGTCATGCCGTACTTGGCGTCGCCGGGGTTGCCCATGATGGTGTTGCCCAGCTTGAACTCTCCGCCGGGGTTGTAGCGCAGGCAGATGGTCTCGGGGATGCCGCCGTTCTTTTCCAGGAAATCAATGTGGGTAAAGTCGTCCAGGTTGACGATGGCGCCCAGCTTGCGCGCGTAGACGAACTCCTCGGCGGGGGTGGCGTTGGAGGAGAACATGATGTCCTCCCCACGGATGCCCAGCGCGTCGCAGAGCATCAGCTCGGTGTAGCTGGAGCAGTCCATACCGCAGCCGTTTTCGTGCAGGAGCTTGAGGATCGCGGGATTGGGGCAGGCCTTGACCGCGTAATACTCCTTATAGTCCGGATTCCAGGCAAAGGCGGCCTGGAGGCGGCGCGCCGCACCCTTGATGCCCTTCTCGTCGTAGATGTGGAAGGGGGTGGGATAGGTCTTGATGATCTGCTCGATCTGAGCCTTGGTATAGGGCAGCGTCTTCATGGGTGAGCATCCTCCTTGCCGTATCTGTGTCGGCTGACGCTACTATTGTACACAAAACCCCCCGTTCAGGATAGGGGGGTTTGTGTATTTTCATGCAAAGACCTTGTAAAATTGTGAATAACGTTATGCTTCGGTGTCTTTTGCCCAGACGCCGTGCTCGAACACGGGCACCTCGGCGCCGTCCGCGCGGATGCCGGTGATGGTCAGGTCCTTGGTGCCCACCATGAAGTCCACGTGCACCAGCGAATCGTTAACGCCCGCGGCGATGAGCGCCTCCTTGGTCATGTCCTCGCCGCCCTCGTAGCAGCTGGGATAGGCGCGGCCCAGCGCGAAGTGGCAGCTGGCGTTCTCGTCGTAGAGCGTGGAGTAGAACAGCAGGCCCAGCTGCGCCAGCGGAGAATCCACGGGGATGAGCGCGATCTCGCCCAGGCGGCCCGCGCCGTCGTCGGTTTCCAGTATGCTGCGCAGCGCCTCCTTGCCGGTGCCCGCGTCGTAGTCCACGACCTTGCCGTCCTTGAAGGTGAGGCGGAAGTCGGCGATGAGATTGCCGTTGTAGCTCAGCGGCAGCGCGGCGACCAGCGTGCCCTCGGCCTTGCGGCTGTCGGGCACGGAGAAGATCTCCTCGGTGGGCATGTTGGGGATGAAGCTGTTCTTGCCCTCGATGGCCACGCAGCCGCCGTCCCAGATGTGCTTGTCCGCAAGGCCTACGGTGAAGTCCGTGCCGTTGGGGGCAGCGTAGTGCATCGCGGTGAAGTGCTGGGCGTTGAGCCAGGCCTTTCTGCGGTCGAGGTTGGACTGGTGCGCTTTCCACGCGGCCTCGGGGTCGTCCTGCTTGGCGCGGGTGACGAACAGGATCGCGTCCCAGAGCTTATCCACGGCTTCGTCCGCGGGCAGGCCGGGGAACACCTTCTGCGCCCACTTGACGCCCGGATAGCCCGCCACCAGCCACGGGGCCACGCCCGTCATGCGGCAGTTGACGGCCTCCAGCGTCGCGGCGGTCTTGGCGCGGCCGGCCAGCGCGATGCGGGCGGCGTCCACGCCGGCAAAGGCGTCGGGGTCGTCGCTGGTGATGGCCAGATACGCGCAGCCTCTGCGGCAATAGCCGTTGTACATCTCGGCCTTCCAGTCGGGGAAGCTGCCCAGCGTCTCCTCGTCCTGGCAAAGATACCGGAGCCTTTCGCACTCGGCATCCTGCCAGTTGACCTGCACGTCCTTTGCGCCCATTTCATAGGCCTGCCGGGTCAGCACGCGCACCAGCGGCGCGGCCTCCAGCGAGGCGTTAATCATGAATTCCTGCCCCTTGCGCAGGCCGAGGCCCACGCGCAGCAGCATGCTGGCATAGCGTTCCAATTCTTCCTTGCGGATCATGTCGGGGTTCCTCCTTCAGTTCTTTATGTGGCTTATTATACCACAAACAACGCCGCGTGTTTAGGTGCGTTCAAACATTTCATTGACAAGCGCGCGCGATTCTACCATAATGAAAGTATAAACTGTTTTCCCACCCAAACCGCAAAGGAGGCCGATTCACATGAACGAAACCCTGAACGCGCTGCTCACCCGCAGGAGCTGCCGCAGCTACAAGCCCGATCCCGTTCCGCAGGAGGTGCTCGACCGCATCCTCACCGCGGGCACCTATGCGCCCACCGCGATGGGCAAGCAGTCGCCCATCATACTGGCCGTGACCAACAAGCAGATGCGCGACAAGCTGTCCGCGATGAACGCCGCGGTGATGGGCAGCCAGAACGACCCCTTCTACGGCGCGCCTGTGGTGCTGGTGGTGCTGGCGGACAAGAGCGTGGGGCCGTACCTGTACGACGGCAGCCTGGTGATGGGCAACCTGATGCTCGCCGCGCACGCCGAGGGGCTGGGCAGCTGCTGGATCCACCGCGCGAAGGAGGAATTCGAGAGCGAGGAAGGCAAGCAGATCCTCAAGGACCTGGGCATCACCGGCGACTACGAGGGCATCGGCCACTGCATACTGGGCTACCCTGCCGCCCCCGCCGCCGACCCCAAGCCGCGCAAGGAGCATTACGTCTACTACATTAAGTAAGGTTCTCAAGGGAAGAAAAATGGCTCTCCGCATGGGGTTCATGCGGGGAGCCGTTATTTTGTCCATGTGCAGAGATAGCGCGTGGCGGGCTGGCTGTCGTAGGCTTTGGTTTGGGCGATGATTCGGAAGCCGGTTTTGCGGTAGAAATCCACGGCGTCGGCATCTGTTTCTGCGGTCAGGGTGTGGAGATCCAGGGCGATCGCCGCGGCTTGAAGCATTTGGGCGGCGACGCCGCGACGTCTTGCATGGGGCGCGACGGCGATGCCGAGAAGCTCCGCCTCGTGGGGCTGCGGAAGGTGCAGCACGAGAATCCCGACGGGGTTCTGCTGCGAATACCAGGCGAAGATGCGCGTGGAACCGTTTTGCAGCCACGATTGCGCCATTTGCCGGTATTTTGCACGGTCCGGGCGGTACATGCAGGCCTGATAGAGTTCGAACAGCGCGAGCACTTCTTCAATGCCGGTCAGCTGCTTGTGCGAAAGCTCCATGGCCGGTCAGCGCAGCGCGAAGCCTTCGCTCTGCATCACGGCCTGCATGTTCAGCAGGCAGAAGGGATGGCCCTCGGGGTCGAGCATCACAGTCCAATCCTGCGTGAACTGCTCGTCGGCGACGCGGGCGCCGAGGCTGACGGCGCGGGCGACGGCTGCGGGCAGGTCGTCCACCGCAAAGTCGAGGTGCTCCATGGTCTGCTGGTCGCCGGGCTTGCCGGGCCAGACGGGCGGCACGTAGTCTGGGTCGCGCTGGAAGGTCAGGCCGGGATAGCCGCCCTGCGGCATGCCGGGCGCGCCCACCACGACGTACTCCTCCGAGGAAAACACCACCAGCCAGTCCATCAGCTGCGCGTAGAACGCGGCCAGCGCGTCGGGGTCGGCGCAGTCGATCACTGCGGAATAGAGCTTGATGCGGGGCTGCTTGTCCATGCTTCATCCTCCCTTTAAATGAAAAAACGACGGTTCCGAAAACACGAAACCGTCGATCCTGGTAGCGGCGAACAGATTTGAACTGCTGACACTTCGGGTATGAACCGAATGCTCTGGCCAACTGAGCTACGCCGCCAAATGGTTGCGGGGGTGGGATTTGAACCTCACGACCTCCGGGTTATGAGCCCGACGAGCTACCAAACTGCTCTACCCCGCGATATTCACTGTCGCTCTTGGCGACATCAAATATCATACACGATTGCGGCGCGTTTGTCAAGCGTTTTTTTCTGTTTGCGCACATTTTCCTTAGCGCGTCATGGCTGCGGCCATTCCACGAGGTTGACGGGGCTGCCGTCCCGATAGGTGTGCAGCTCGTGCGGCTGCGTCTCAAAGGCGATGCCCTTGCCAAAGAGCGTCAGCGTGCCGCGGGCGGACTCGCCGTTCAGCTCCACGAAGCGCAGCACGTCGCCGCCCTCCTCGCCGCGCTTGACCGCCGTGACCACGAGGCTGTCGCTGTCTCCGTCAAAGCCGCGGGCCTTGCCGGGCAGGCTGCCGTCGTGGAAGGTGTCGTGCACCGCGCGCAGGCCGGAATTCAGCTCGTCCGCACGGCGCTTGGCGTCCGCGGGCGCGGTGTAGGGGAACAGCAGGTAGCGGAACCGCGACACGCCCTGCTCCATGTACTCGCAGAATTCGTCGCGATTGCCGTAGTGGTCGGCATAGATGGCGCTGCGGAACAGCGTGGGGCGGAAGTCGCCATCGGCGGCGTCGTAGCCGCAGGTGACGTCGCCGGCATAGCCCAGCCCGCCCGAGGCCAGCCACTCGCCGCAGGGCTCCTCGCCCGTGCCGCAGGGCCGCTCGATGCTGCCAAAGGGAATGGCGGCGCGCACCGCGTCACCCGCGGGCAGCGTCAGCTTGAAGGCGCGGTGCTTTTCGTGGAAGTCCACGGTGAGGGTGACGCGCAGCGCGTCGCTGCCGTTTTCCAATGTGTAGTCGCGGATCAGCGTGGACGCGCCGAAGTGCGAGGTGGCGCGCAGGGTGCTGCGGACGCAGCCGCGCTCGACGACCTCGATTCTCGCATCGCCGAAGCTGCCGCAGGGCTGGCCCAACGACGTTTTGTTGTGCGCCCAGGTGTCGCAGTCGGTCTCGTCCAGCAGCACGGTGCCGGTGGGGTGCGGGAGCAGCTCCTCGCCGGTGTCCTTGCGCAGATAGCGAACGATCTCGCCCGTCTTTTCGTCAAATTCGATGCGCACGCGGTCGTTTTCCAGCAGGTCATGCCCGGCGCGGACCTCCTGTGCAGGCGCGGCTTCGCCCTCGGTAAAGATGCGGTAGACCGCATAGCCCAGCGCGGGCACGCGGGCGCGGAAGGCGGAGCCATAGCGGTCGTCACCGTTGGTGTGCTCGGCGCGGATGCGCTGCACGGGGACCGCGTTTCCGTCGTCGTCCGTGATGCGCGCGGCGGCCGTGGTCAGCTCCACCGCAGCCTCCACGTCCCAGGCATGGGGGTTGAACACCACCACGGGGCTGCCCAGGCTGCCGCAGCTCCACAGCCGCCAATCGACCTTGGTGGAGGGCATGGTGGCGCCCCGGCGCGTGTCGATGCGGCGGCAGATGCGCGTCATCGCGGCGAACTCCGCCTGTTCGGCGATGGACAGCGCCTCGCCGTACAGTTTTTCGGCGTCGGCATAGGCGCTTTTGATGGCGCAGCCGCCGAGTATGTCGTGGAACTGGTTGAACAGCAGGTTCTTCCAGGCCTTTTTGAGCTTTTGGGCAGGGTAGTGCGCTTCGCCGGTGAGGGCGTCGGACAGCGCGCACAGCGCCTCTGCGGACAGCAGCGCGTACTCCACGGCGCGGTTGGCGCGCTTGACGCGGCTGTTGGCGCTGTAGCAGCCCCGGGCGTGGTGCTGCAGCTCGCCCTGCACCGTGGGCAGCTCCAGCGCGCGGGTGTCGTCGAAGTATTCGTCGGGGGTGGCGTAGACGGTGCCCTCGGGCATGTGGCTGCGCTCGATCTGCTCGAGCAGCTGCACGGTGGGGCCGCCGCCGTGGTTGCCCACGCCGTAGAACGCCATTTTGGGCTGCTGCTGCGCGCTGCGGATGATGCCGTCCAGCACGTCCAAACGGTCGGAGGCGATGTTGTAGAACTGCGGGACGCGGAAGCAGCGCACGGTGGAGCCGTCGGCGCTGCGCCAGCTGAACAGGTCATATAGGTCGCCGTTTTCGTGCGGCGCAGGGCGCATGAACACGTAGTTTTCCATGCCGCTCAGGCGCAGGATCATGGGCAGCGACGCGTTGTGGCCGAAGGAATCCACGTTATAGCCCGTTTGGGCGGTGACGCCGAACTTGTCGCGAAAATAGCGCTGGGAGATCAGCGAATGGCGCGCGAAGCTCTCGCCGCCCGGAGCGTTGCAGTCGGGCTGCAGGAACCAGCCGCCCACGATGGCCCATCTGCCCTCGCGCACGCGCTGCCGGATCTCGTCGAACATCTCCGGGTCCACCTTTTCCACCCACTCGTAGTAGACGGCGCAGGCGCTGGTGAACTTGAAGTCCGGGAACTCCTTCATGCGGTCGAGCGCGCTGCGGAAGGTGGCCAGGATTTCGGAAAAGCCCTCCTGCCATCTCCACAGCCACACGGGGTCCAGGTGGGCATTGCCGATGAGATAGGTCTGTTTCACTCGCATTCCCTCCCCTTTTCAGCCGATGCCCAGCTGCTGCGCGGCGCGGTCGCACAGCGCCTTCATCTGGCGGACGCAGCCCTTGGCATAGTCGGTCAGTGTCTCCCCGGGCCTGCTGCGGGCGATGAGCGCGCTGTCGATGCCCTCGAGCGACAAACTGTACTTCGCGGTGATGGGATAGGGCAGGCCGCCCTCGGTGAAGCCGCAGGTGCCCAGCAGCGCCTGCACCGCCTCCGCGCGCTCCGGTTCGCGCAGGCCGTTTTCGCACAGCCAGGCGTAGAGCGCGGGGTGGAAATTGGCCATCACGCCGCAGTAGCCGTCCGCGCCGCTGCGCAGGGTCTGCAGCAGCGTCTGGCAGTTGGCATTGAGCAGCTTGAAGCCGCTGCCCCGCAGCTGGGCGCAGCGCTGAGCGATGAGCGCGGCGTCGCAGCAGGTGTCCTTCATGTAGGCAAAGCGCCCGGTGGACAGGCACCAGTCCAGTATTTGGGGAGTGACCAGCCGCTTGTAGGGATACGGGCACTCATAGAGCCCCAGCGGCACGTCGGGCGGAAGCTGCGCAATCAGGCGCTCGGCGTTGGCAATGAACACATCGTCGCCCGAGTTCTCCGGGTCGAGGCGGTTGGTGATGAGGATGAGCGCGTCGGTCCCCGCGCGGCAGATGCGGTTGAGCTCGTCGGCCTGCGCGGCAGGGTCGTCCGAGACGTGTCCCGAGCTGACCACGGTAAAGCGCCGGGTGCCGCTGCGCTCCAACGCCTTGGCCTTGCGGTACACGCGCTGCGCCAACGCCTCGCGCTCCTCCACGGTCAGGAAGAAGATCTCGCTGCTCTGGCACACGGCGAACACGCCTGTGAGCCCCTTGTCGTAATACCATTGCACGATGCGCTCGGCGGCGTCCAGATCCACACTGCCGTCCGCGCGGTACGGCGTCACCATTGTCGCAAAGCTGTCCATACATTCCGCTCCCCTATGTTGGATTTGCTTGGAGAATAGGAAAAAACCTCGCTCCGCAGAACGAGGTTTTTGTGGCTCCCCAGGTAAGACTCGAACTTACAACACCCCGGTTAACAGCCGAGTGCTCTGCCATTGAGCTACTGAGGAATATAGAATCCGGCAACGTCCTATCCTCCCGGGCCGTCACCAGCCAGGTACTTTCGGCGCTGAAGAGCTTAACTTCTGTGTTCGGGATGGGAACAGGTGGGACCTCTTCGCCAATATCACCGGAAATGGAATACAACGCTTCGAGCGATCCCGCTCGACTTTGGTATTATAAACCTAAAATTCCCCGTCGTCAAGCCCCTTATGCAATTTTTTTCATGACGTCAAGTGGCGGTCAAGGGCCATCCAGCAGATCCAGAATCGCTTCGCGGGGCTCAAAGGCCTCCGACGTCTCCCACAGCGCGCCCAGTTTCCACCATTTCAGCGCGTGGAAGCTATCTTTTTCGCCTGGCTCCATGTGCTCAAGCGAGAACCTTGTCTTGCAGTCAGGCGCAACACAAAGTATTCCTCACGGCTGATGAACTCGTCCTGTTTGCTGTAAAACGGAATCTCCGGTGTCATCACGTCCCGCTCCAACGCCTGCTCAAAGCTCTTTCCTGCTTTCAAAAGCAAACAGCGCACGAGAACTCGTGCGCTGTTTGTTGGTGTGGAATCCGGCAACGACCTATCCTCCCGGGCCGTCACCAGCCAGGTACTTTCGGCGCGGAGAAGCTTAACTTCTGTGTTCGGGATGGGAACAGGTGGGACCTTCTCGCCATTGTCACCGGAAACTGTTTGGATACGTATCG
>JAXEXP010000064.1:0-9977 GCA_034113365.1 Candidatus Spyradocola sp. | reverse complement strand
TACTGGCTCAAAATGGAAAGTTCGCACCGGCCCATCCCAGCCTTTCTTTGCGCAGCTTTCTTCTCGCTCCGCACCGAACCGGCTTTTCAAGCCGTTCCGGTGTTCCGTCCGGCTTATTTTCCATGAAAGCTCCACTGGAGCCTTCATGAAAAAACGCTCGGACTTCAGGGCTTCGCCCCTCCGGGGGAAAGAAAGCGCGTCCCTCCGTCCCTTACCCGTACCTCTCGGCGAGCTGCTCGGCGAGGATGCGGATGTGTTCGCGGGCCTCCTGCTGCATGAGGAGGGACTGGCTTTCGTCCATCACGGTGTCGCCCATCAGCTGCACGAACTGGCTCACCTTCAGGCCGAGCGCCTCCTGCATCTGCGCGTCGGAGCCCGCCGGGCTGACCAGGTAGTAGCACAGCACGCTGTCCTTCTGCCCCATGCGGTGCGCGCGGTCCTCCGCCTGCGTGTGTACCGCCGGCGACCAGTCCAGCTCGCCGAACACCACGCAGGTCGCGCGCTGCAGGTTCAGCCCCGCCGCCGCACGCATCGAAATGCAGCATAAGTCCGTCTTGCCCGACATGAACGCGTCCACCGCCCTGTCCTTCATCGCGGTCGTCTCCCGCCCCGTGATGAATACCGGCCGCGCCGCCTTGAGCGCCGTCTTGTACGCGTCCATCACCTGATGATGGTGCGCAAACAGCAGCACCTTCTCGCCGCCCTCCAGCAGCGCCCGCACGAACGCCGCCACATACGGCGCCTTCGCCACGCCCGTCGCCTGCCGCATCCGCTGACAGATCTCGTCCTCAATGCGCGTTCGGTCAAACGCCGCCTGCGCGTGCTTCAGCCGGTATACCGCCTCGCGCACCGGCTCCATCAGGCTGCGGTAGACCTCGTCGTCCGCGTCGATCTCCTGCACCAACCGCCGCTTGGGCGGCAGCTGATCCAGCACCTGCTCCTTGGTGCGGCGCAGCATGTAGCCCTCCTCGCGCAGCGTCTCGCCCAGCAGATCGGGCTTGGCCACGATGTTGTTGCCGTAGCCGTAGCACCACTCCCGCGTAAAGCTCTCCCAGTCGCCCAGCGCGTGAAAGTCCAGTATGTTGATCACATTCCAGATCTCGCCGCCGCGGTTGTAAATGGGCGTTCCCGACAGCCCCATCACCCGCGAACACTTCTCCGCCAGCAGCGATGCCGCGCTGTACTTCTCCGTGCCGCTGTGCCGCAGCTCCTGGATCTCGTCAAAGATCACGCACGCAAAGTCGTACTTGGGCAGCGCATTCTTCCACCCCCGCAGCAGCAGATAGTGCACGATGTAGATCTGCGCCTCGGGCAGCTCGTAGGGCGTCAGCCCCCGCAGCACGTGCACCGTCGGCGCGCTGCCGTCCTCGTTGGTCAGAAAGTTTTCGATCTCGCGCTGCCAGTTGGTCATCAGGTGCGAGGGCACCACCAGCAGCAGCGGATACGCGCGCAGCTCCGCCACCGCAGCCAGCGCCTGCACCGTCTTGCCCAGGCCCATCTCGTCGGCCAGCAGCGCGCGCGGCGTGTTCACAAGATACGCCGCACCCTCGCGCTGGAATTCCATCAGCTCGCCCTTGAACCGCGCCTTGGGCGGGTCGAGCCGCTGCGGTGCGGTGCGCGCGCGTTCCTTGGCCACCGCCCACTGCCGCGCCTCCTCCAGCGCCTGCTCCCAGCGCGCCCGGTCGGACGCCCGCACGGTCAGCGGATAGCGCAGCATCAGCCAGTTCAGGTCGCCCGCGTTCTTGCGGTTGGCGGTAAAGCGCGCCACGCCCCGGCCCTTGCCGTCGCAACCGGGGAAGAGCCGCTTGGCCATCTGGCACACCACCGGCTCGCCGCGGATCACCCAGCTGCGGCTGCGCTTGTTGTAGGACAGCTCGCCGTAGGTGCGCCCCGCGCTCTCCGCGCTCTTCAGGTATTGCGGCAGCAGCAGCTCCTCGGGCAGCTCGGGCAGCTCGTCGTAGGGATCGTATTCCATCATCCCACCGCCACCCCCCACAGCCGGTTGAGCGCCACCACGCGGCAGGGCTTGCCGCAGACAACGCGGGGCAGCTCCGCCGTGCGCTCCACCACAAGGATCACGCCGTTGACACTCTCCAGGCCCGCATACCGGCGGATCTGCTCCAGCAGACGCCCCCGCTGCGGCCGCCCGCGCTTGACCTCCACCGCGATGCCGCCCTCGCACAGGAAATCCACCCGGCACCGGGGCGCCAGCCGCGCTTCCTTCTCGAATTTCACGCCGCCTCCGGTCAGCGCGCCCGCAACCAGCGCCTGCAGCTGGTATTCGTCCGTCACCAGCGGTATGCGCAGGCTGTGCAGCGCGGATATGATGCGCTCCATGGCGCGCCCCTCCCTTCGGCTCTTTGTGTCGCATTCATTTTACCACAATCCGCACCGCGGGAGAAGTGCGTTTTGCCTTTTCCCGCACGTTTTGCACTGCGCGCTCATAAACTGAAACCAGAATCAAGCAGAGAGGAGCTGTCATCCCAAGTGAACAAGTCGCAGCCTACATATTCCCTTTTCACCCGGCAGGATATGGACGCGCTCTACGGCACGCGGCCGGCCACCAGCGCCGCGCAGACCGTTCAGTGCCCCGAGGGCTACGTCTCCTACACCATTCGGGCGGGCGACACGCTGCGCTCCATCGCGCAGGCGCACGGCATCACCGTCACCGAGCTGCTGTTCTACAACCCCGAGCTCAACCCCTACGGCTACCGCGCAGGCGACCGCATCTGCGTGCCCGGCTACACGGCCGAGCCCGGCGAGAGCGAGCCCAGCCAGAGCGAACCCGGCGAGAGCATGCCCAGTGAGAGCACTCCCAGCGAAAGCATGCCCAGCGAGAGCACACCCTGCGAAAGCACCCCCAGTGAGAGCATGCCGGGTGAGAGCGCGCCCAGCGAGAGCACCCCCAGCGAGAGCACCCCCAGCCAGCCGGGCGGACTGGGGCCCGTCGGCACGCCCACGCCCTCGCGGCCCACCGCGCCCGAGTGCCCCAACGGCGTGCTCTACACCGTGCGGGCGGGCGACACGCTGCGCGCCATCGCCCAGCGCTTTGACGTCACGCTCGACGCGCTGATGAGCGCCAACCCCGGCCAGACCAACAACAGGCTCGTCATCGGCCAGCAGCTGTGCATCCCGCAGGCCATCTGCCCCGCCTGCTGCGCCGCGGGCGACACCGCCGTGCGCATCCGCTCGACGAGCTTTGTGGACTACCTGGTCACCTACAACATCAGCTACGCCGCGCTCTCCGCCGCCAACCCCGGCGTGGATCTGGACGCGCTCACGCCCGGGCGGCAGCTGTGCATCCCGCCCATCGGCTCGCGGGGCAGCTGCGCCGGGGACATGGGCACGCTGGAGCTGTCGGGCGACTTCTCGGCGCAGGCGCTGGCTGAGCAGCTGCGCACCACGGTCTCCGCGCTGATGCGCAGCAACCCCACCTACACCCCGCGCGACTTCACCCGCGGACGCATCATCTGCGTGCCCCCGGCGATGAGCTGACGGACGCCCTGCGCGACAAAATACGCCCGCATTGCCGGATTTTGGACGTCATCCTATATGCAATAGGCCCTGTATATGATATAATCAAGCCACTGACAGACGATCAGGAGGCTTGATTTTTTATGGCACGAACCGTCCCCGCGCAAACGGCTCCCCAGCTGCCGCAACTGGATGCGGAGGCGCTCACCCCCGGCCCCGACCTGTACGACCTGTTCGGCACCGAGGAGGGCTTCGATCTGGACGAGCCCGCCGCGCAGGACGCCGTGATCGAGGGCGGAGACGCGTCCTACACCACAGGCCGCGGCGCGGAATTCCGGCGCTGCGTGCTTCGCCGCTGCAATTTCCGCGGCGCGCGGTGGAAAAACGCCGCCTTTGTGGACGTCATATTCGAGCAGTGCGACTTTTCCAACGCGCGGCTGCCCGAGAGCTTTTTCCAGCGCGTGCAGTTCACGGGCTGCAAGCTGGTGGGCGCGGATCTGGTGGGCGCATCCCTGCGCAGCGTGGCGCTGTGCGACTGTCAGCTGCGCATGGTGAACCTCAACACCGCCAAGCTCAACCTGGTATCCCTGACTGCCTGCGACGCGCGCGAGTCCGCATTGCAGAGCCTGCCGGAGCTCAAGCGTGTCGCGCTCACGGACTGCGACCTGACGGGCGCGGAGCTGCTGGGCACCCGCCTTTCAGGCGTGGATCTGACGACCTGCCGCATCGACGGGGTGCTGCTGTCGGGCGCTGCCGAGCTGCGCGGCGCCATCGTCACGCCCCTGCAGGCGCTGGCGCTGAGCCGGCTGCTGGGCATCGTCATCAAGGAATAACGGAGAAGCAAAAGAGATGGACAAGGCACATTTTCATACCGCGCTCAGCTTTACGCTGGTCACCACGGCATTCTGGATCGCGCTGCTGGGCGGCATCGCGCTGGGCTCGCGCCTGCTGCCTGCGCGCTGGTACGACCACAAAAACGCATTCTTCCGCACGCGCGAGTGGGAGCTCAAGTTCTACGACGCGCTGCACATCCGCGCCTGGAAGGACTACCTGCCCGAGCTGGGCGGCATCGTGGGCTTTGCCAAAGACCGCCTGCCCGAGAGCGTGAACGAGCGCTACCTCGACCGCTTTTTGTGGGAGACCTGCTACACCGAGGCGGCGCACTGGATCTGCATGTTCGCGGGGTACTCCTACCTGGGTCTGCTGCCGCTGCTGGAGACGCCGCAGCGGTATCTCGGGCTGTTTCTTGGCATCTGCACCTTCAATTTCTTTGCGCACCTGCCCTTCATCTTCATCCAGCGCTACAACCGCCCCCGGCTGGAAATGCTGCGGGACAAGTTCGATCACGCCGCGTAAGAGCGCACAAAAGCCCCGCTTGCAGTGCATTTGACTGCAAGCGGGGCCTTTCTTACATTCAGGGCAGCTTTTTCGGGTTTTTGGGGCACACCTGCATGCACCGCAAACACAGGCGGCAGGCGTCCACGTTCACAATGTCGTCACGGCGCTTGTCCTGCGACCACTTCTGCCCCGACAGCGCGCCCACGGGGCAGGCGCGCACGCACGCCATGCAGCTTCCGCAGCGGTTGGGGCTCTCCCGCGCGGGGTCCGGCGGAAGGGGCGCATTGGTCAGCACGGTGCTCAGCGTCAGGCGGCAGCCGTAGGCCTCCGTCACCAGCAGGTTGTTGCGGCCGATCCAGCCCACGCCCGAAAGCACCGCCAGCGTCTTGTGCGGCAGCAGCGAGGAACGCGTGTCCGGGTCGAACATCGCGTGCTGCGCCATGCTGCGCTCGGACTGCGACAGCGCGTCGTAGTGCTGCGCGCGCAGCCACACCTCGATCGCGTCCGCGGTGCGGTCGGCGCGCAGCTCCGCGTCGCCGAAGTCCTCCGCATTGCCCAGCGCAAAGCCCAACACCACGCCCCTGCGATAGCCGCGCGCCTGCTGCCGGGGCAGCGCGCCGATGTCCGCCACCCGGCAGAACACCGCGCCGCGCACCTGTGCCTGCAGGCGCAGCTCATCGATCAGCTGCATGCTTCTCTCCCCTACACCGTGCGGGTGTAGTAGTCCTGGTAGAGCTCGCCGTTCTCGTCTGGCTTTTCCCAGCAGAACTCATCGTCGCCAAAGAAGGTGACGGTGCCCTCCTCGGTGATGTTCTCCGAATAGATGATGGTCAGCGTATCGCCCTCGTAGGTATAGGTGACCTCAAGCGGAATGCCGTAGGCCGTCACCACCGCGCTGCCGTCCTTGGAAAAGGCCATGGTCAGCGTCTGGGTGGAATCCGTCCAGGTGCCCACCAGCAGCGAGCCCGCGCCGCAGCCCGTGCACAGCGTGAGCATCAGCAGCAGCACCAGCGCCATCGCGACGATCTTCTTTATGTTCCTCATCTTCTCATACACTCCTTTGATTTGTCTGCTAAATCTTCTGTTATCGTATCACAAAATGCGCGCCGGGTCAAATCCCCTGCGCATCATTCATAAAATGTTCAATCCGCACGGCTCCACATCCATCTGACCCGCTTATATTTCATAAAACTGGCACTTTCCAAGCGGTCAGTTTTGCGCTATCCTATTGCCATATCATCGAAAGGAAGTACGGACCCATGACGGAAGCACTCACCAACAACAAAAAGAAGAAATACACGACCAAGGATCTGGTCATCGACGCGCTGTGCGTGGCGCTGGTGCTGGCCTTTACCATGTTTGTCAACGTCCGCCTGCCCATCGTGGCCAACGGCGGGCTGATCCATCTGGGCAACGTGGCGCTGTTCCTCGCGGCGTTCACCTTCGGCAAGCGCACGGGCGCCATCAGCGGCGCGATCGGCATGGCGGCCTTCGACCTGATCTCCGGCTGGGCGCCGTGGGCGCCCTTTACGTTCGTCACCGTGGGCCTGATGGGCTATGTGGTGGGCCTGTTCGCGGAAAAGTGGCCCAAGTTCTGGGCCTTTGCGGTGTCCACGCTGATCGCGCTGGTCATCAAGCTTGCGGGCTACTACATCTGCGAGGGCGTGCTGTACGGCAACTGGATCGCGCCGCTGTCCTCCGTGCCCGGCAACATCGTGCAGATCGTGGTGGCGATGGTCATCACCTGGCCGCTTGCGATCCCCATGCGCAAGCTGCTGCGCCGCATCACCCACTACGACCGCTGAGGGAGGCGCAGACCATGTACAACTTGCTCACCCCCGGCCCCACCAAGGTGCGCCAGAACGTGCTGCTCGCCCGCGCGCAGGAGGCGCCCAACGCCGACCTTGACCCGGATTTCTACGCATTCTATCACGACGCCTGCGCAAAATACTCCGCTTTCCTGCACACGAAGAACGAATCCTTCCTGCTCAGCGGCGAGGGCATCCTCGGTCTGGAGGCCGCCGTGGCCAGCCTGACCGAGCCGGGCGACCGCGTGCTGGTGCTGGACAACGGCATCTACGGCAAGGGCTTTGCGGACTTCGTGACGCTGTACGGCGGCACTCCCGTGCTGCTGACCACCGACATGCGCAGGGCGATCGAGCCCGAGACGGTGCGGGCGTTTCTTTCAAAGGATCACGACTTCAAGTACGCCACGCTCGTGCACTGCGACACGCCCAGCGGCATGCTCAACGACATCCACGCGCTGTGCCCCATTCTCAAGGAATACGGCCTGCTGACCGTGGTGGACTCGGTGTCCGGCATGTTCGGCAACAAGGTGGACGTGGACGCCGCGGGCATAGACATCCTGTGCGGCGGCTCGCAAAAGGCATTGTCCTGCCCGCCGGGTCTTACGATGGTAACGGTCTCTCCCGCTGCGTTTGCGTCCATGCAGGCGCGCAAGACGCCCGTGGCGGGCTTCTACTGCAACCTGCTGGCCTACAAGGACTACTGGAAAAACCAGTGGTTCCCCTACACCATGCCTTCCAGCGACATCAACGGCTTTGCCTGCGCGCTGGACAATGTGCTCGAGGATGAGCACATCTTTGAGCGGCACGCCCGCATTGCAGCGGCGGTGCGCAGCGCCGTGACCGACGCGGGGCTTACGCTCTACGGCGAAAACGGCTATTCCGACACCGTGACGGTCATCAACGTCCCCGAGGGCCTCAGCGACACCGCGATACTGGATCGAATGCTCAAGGTACACGGCATACTCATCGCCGGCTGCTTTGACGTGCTGGCCCACAAGGTCATCCGCATCGGGCACATGGGCGAGGGCTGCAACGAGACCGACATGCTGGCTGCGCTCGCCGCACTGGACGAGACGCTGACGCATCTGGGCCACCCGCTCAAGGTCAGCCTGACCGAGGCCTTCCACGCCCGCCTGAATGCAGAGTACTGAGAGATTTCTCGCTGCGCTCGAAATTGACCGGCTATGCGGAAACCCAAAGGAAACAGGTCAAGCCTGCTTTACGTGCATCGCGGCAGCTCGATGCCGGATCCAGCAGCTCATGTAAACTGAAGCTCTGTGCAACGGGTAAGGGGAATTTCGAGCGAAGCGAGAAATCTCTCATTGCCCTGCGTGCACAGACGAAAGAAGGAGGCTGCGCCCCATGAAAGAGCTCTTGTCCCGCCTCTACGGCCTGACGCTGCAGGGCGCAAAAAAATCCGCCGTCGGCGCAGGCTCGGACACGTGGTTCCTCACCTGTGAACAGGGCCGCTTCGTGCTTAAATACCCTGCGGACAGCGCCATCAACAACCCCGCGCTAGAGCCGCAGCTGTGCGAAACCCTGCTGCAAAAAGGCCTGCCCGTCTGCCAGTTCCTTAAAAACCACGCCGGAGAATACATCTCCCAAGACGACACCGGGCGCATCTTCACCGTGCAGCGCTTCCTTGAGGGCAAAATGTACGACCTCAACGCCGCGCCTGACTGGCTGCTCCCCGCGCAAGCGGAGATGCTCGCCCGCATCCACAACGCGCTGCGCGACTGCCAAAGCCTTCCCACCGGCATCGGCGCGGACTTCTTCCGGCACATGACGCCGCAAAACGTGCTCCCCTCCTTCCAAAACAGCCTCCGCATCGCACTGGAAGCAAGGCAAGCGGACATCGCAGACGAGCTGCGCTACCGCATCGAACTGCTGGAACGCTTCCCGCAGCGGCAGTTCGACCTGCAAAAACTGACCACCTGCGCCACACATGGCGACTACTTCATCAGCCAACTGCTGTGCGGTGAAGACCGCATCAACGCCGTCATCGACTGGACGTGCGCGTGCGTGCATCCCGTGGTGTGGGAACTTACGCGCTCCTACGTCTACGCCTCACCGCGCTGCAAAGAGGGCGGCATCGACATCGGCGAGTTCTGCGACACTGTAGCCGCCTACCGCGTGCTCGCACCGTTGAACGCCGAGGACATCCGCTGCCTGGGCACGCTGTTCCAGACGCAGATCGCCGTGTGCGACTACTACGGCCAATACTACGCCTCCACCGCCGCCAACCGGCACATCTACCTGCATCAGGCACGCTTCTCCACCGCGCTTCTGCGCTGGTTCGACGCGCATCTGGACGCGCTCAACGCGGAGCTGGCCCGCAGATTCCTGTAAATCCGACCAAACTGTGCAGCTTTTATCGAGCAGAAGCTGCACGGTTTTGCTATACTTATGAATAAAGGAGGGGAAAAGCATGGATTGGGTCGCACGCATGAACGCAGCCGTGGACTGCATGGAGACGCACCTGACCGACGCGGACGCAGTCGAGCTCGCCGCGCGCGCCGCACAGTGCTCCGTGTACAACTTCCAGCGCATGTTCACATTCATCACGGACATGACGCCCGCGTCCTACCTGCGCGCCCGCAGGCTGACGCAGGCGGCGCTGGAGCTGCAGTCGGGCAATGCGCGCATATTGGACGTGGCGCTGCGCTGGGGGTACGAAACGCACGACAGCTTCTCCCGGGCGTTCCGCGCCTTCCACGGCGTGCTGCCCTCGCAGGTGAAGGGCGCGCGTCTGTCGCTGCTGCCGCCGCTCTCCTTCTCCATCTCCATCAAGGGAGGGACGCGCATGAACTACCGCATCGAGCACCGGCCCGCCTGCACCATCGCAGGCTATCCCATCGCCCTGCCCAACGACCAGGCCGTCACGTTCGACCGCGTGCCCATCTACTGGGAGGAGATCGCCGCGTCGGGGCGTCAGGCGCGCCTGCGCGCCATCGCCCGCTATGACGCCGCCTGCCCGCCGGGTGTGCTGGGCGCGTTCGTATTCGACCCGGACGGCGTGAACGGCCGCTATTTCGCCGCTGCGACCGTCTGGACAGACACCCCCGGCTGCGAAGCGATCCCCGTGCCTGCGGACATGACATCCTGCGACATCCCCGAAGCGGACTGGGTCGTGGTGGACACGCAGGGCGACGCCACGCACACCGTCACCGACGTCATCCGCCGCTACTGGGCCGAATGGCTGCCCGCCTCCAACTGGGAGCCCCTGAACCTGCCGCAGATCGAGTGCTACCTCAATCCCGAGGCCACCGTGCAGCAGATCTGCTTCCCCATCCGACGCAATAAGGAGTGAACCCAACATGTGTACCGCATTTGCCATCCGCGGCCGCGACGTGATCT
>JAXEXP010000063.1:0-8438 GCA_034113365.1 Candidatus Spyradocola sp. | reverse complement strand
AACAAAAACAACTGGGCGCGGCCGGGGGGTTTTTCCCCGTCCGCCCCCCCCCTGCTGTACCGGTTACTGCGCCGCGATCATGTCGCGCAGCACCTTCAGGCCCTCGATGTACTGCACGTCGTTGTCGTCATTGCACAGCAGCGGGTTGTTCTTGAGCTCATCGGGCTGCTCCACCACGATATCGGGTTCCAGTCCCTCGCCGTGCCAGTTGCGCCCCAGCGGCGAATAGACGCGCACCGTGGTGATGTGCACGCCGGATCCGTCCGCATCCACCGTGTAGGTGCTCTGCCCCACCGCCTTGCCAAAGGTCGTGGTGCCCACAATGGTCGCCGCGCCATAGTCCTGCAGCGACGAGATGAGCACCTCCGAGGCGCTCGCGCTGTTCTCGTCGCAGAGCACCACCATCGGCAGCCCGATGTTGTACGCGTCCGACTTGTATTCATGGCGATAGCCGCTGCGATCCTCCGTGTAGAAGATCAGCCCTTCGGGCAGCAGCAGGTCGGCAATGGGCTGCAGTATGTTGTCCGCGCCGCCGCCGTTGCCGCGCAGATCGAGCAGTATGCCCGTTGCACCGTTCTTGCGGCCGTATTCAATGGCCTCCTTGAATGCCTTGTCCGCGTTGGTGGAGAAGCTGGACAGCGTAATGTGCAGCACGCCGTCGTCCAGCAGCCTGTATTCCACGTCGATGACGTCCACCTTGCGGCGCGTCATGGTGTAGCTGACCTCGGTGTTCTCCTCGCCGCGCAGCACCGTCATGGTCACGTCGGTGCCCTCTTCGCCGCGCACGAGCGCCGTCACGTCGGTCGTGGCCATGCCCACGATGTTCTCGCCGTTGACGGCGTACAATCTGTCGCCCACCTGCAAGCCGCTCTCGCTGGCCGGGCTATCGGGGTAGATGCGCGTGAGCACCATCATGCCGTCGTCCGGGTCGGTGGTAAACGTCGCGCCGATGCCCACATATTGCCCGGAATCGCTCTCCTCCATCGCCTCCATGCTCTCGGTGTCCATGTAGAAGGAGTAGGGATCCTCCAGCAGCGCCACCATGCCATAGGCTGCGTTCTCGATCAGCTCATCCTCGTCCACATCGTCCACATACACGTTCTTGATGAGGTTGAGTATGTTGTCCAGCTTTCCGTACTTCTGCAGCAGCGCATACTCGTCCTGCGAGATGGTCACGGTGTCCCCGTTGTCCAGCCGCACCGCCGATGCGATCAGCAGCGTCGCGCCCGAGGAGATCAGCCCCGTCACCAGCACCAGCACCAGTGTGTATACGATGATGGGCAGTGCCTTTTTCATAATTTCCGTCCTCCAAATAAAAGTTCAGGGAGCGCACCGGCGCTCCCTTCTATTTTATACCCTAGACAGTCTTTTGTCCATCATTTACTCGCCCGAGCATGCGCAGCATTTTGAAGGTGATGGCGTCGTCAAACGCGCGCAGATCCAGGCCCGTTGCGCGCTGCACCTTGTCCAGCCGGTAGACCAGCGTGTTGCGGTGGATGTAGAGCTGGCGCGCCGCCTCCGACACGTTCAGATGGCACTCAAAGAACTTGTCGATGGTCTGCACCATCTCGTCGTTGAAGATGCGCGCGTTCTTTTTGTTGAACAGCACCTCGTAGTAGCGCCGCGCAAGGTCCGGCGGGATCTCACACATGAAGCGCTCGATGAGCAGCTCGCGGTAGCTGTACACGCGGCTGCCCGGCCGAAAGGTGCGGCCGATCTCCATCGCCCTGCGCGCCTCCCGCAGCGAAACGCTCATCTTGCCAAGCTCGCTCTGCATCTCGCCGATGCCCGCCGTCAGCTTGACGCCCGTCTCCTCATAGGCCGTCTCCATCACCGCCATGACCAGCTCCTTCAGCTCGTCATAGTGCGTGTTCTCCATGGAGCGCAGCAGCACCGTGCTGTTGCGGCCCACGGACACCACAATGTCGTTTGCCGACCCGGAGAACACCTCGCGCAGCGTGTTTTCCACCGCCTGCGCGTCGCCCACGCTCTGGAACAGCACCGCGCAGCGCGGCTTTTCCAGCTCCAGCCCGAATTCCGGCGCGATGGACTCCAGCTCCGTGCCGTCCAGGCCGTCGAGCAGCACCTTGCGCAGCACCTCGTCGCGGTCCATGTCCCGGTCGATGGCGCGCAGCAGCATGGTCAGCATCGCGCCGGCCATCTGCAGGATCTGTTCGCCCACGGGCACGTAGTCGGGCACGCCCACCACCATGCCGCGCACGCCCAGCTTGAGCAGCTTCATCGAGCCCAGACGCGCAAAGCCGTCCTCCCACTTCAGCGCCGCGATCTCCTCCTCGCGCACCTCCACGGGGGTGGCGGGATAGACCTGCTCGCCGCTTGCCGTGTAGACGGAAATGGGCAGGTCGATGCCGGAAAGAGCCTTTTCGATCTGTGAATAGGAGCGCTTGTCGATTCTCATGCCTTAACCTCGCTCTGTCGTGATTCTGCGGAGAAAAAAGCCGCCATGACAGCTTTGAACTGCCATGGCGACTTGCATTGCGAACGATTAGCGGTTCAGAATGGTGGCCTCGGTATCCACATCGAAGAAGTGCAGACGGTTGGCGTCGATGCCGATCTTGATGCGGTCGCCGGCTCTGGAGGTAGAGCGGGCGTCAACACGGGCGATGAAGGGGATGCCGGTGTCAACGGTCTTGAGGTACAGGTAGGTCTCGGAGCCCATCAGCTCGACGACTTCGACGTCCGCATCGATGATGGTGTCGGGCGCGTTGTTCAGGAACAGCTCTTCGTCGTGCAGGTTCTCGGGACGGATGCCCATCTTAACGGTCTTGCCGACGTACTCGGGATCGACCAGCTTCTTGACCTTGCCCTCGGGCACCTTGATGACGTTCTCGCCGAACACGGCAACGACGTCCTCGCCGCGGCGCTCGAGCTTGACATCGAAGAAGTTCATCTGCGGGGAGCCGATGAAGCCCGCGACGAACAGGTTGGACGGATAGTCGAACACGTTCTGGGGAGTATCGACCTGCTGGATGAAGCCATCCTTCATAACGACGATACGGGTGCCCATGGTCAGAGCCTCGGTCTGGTCGTGGGTAACGTAAATGAAGGTGGTCTGCAGGCGATGATGCAGCTTGGTGATCTCGGTACGCATCTGAACGCGGAGCTTGGCGTCCAGGTTGGACAGAGGCTCATCCATCAGGAAGACCTTGGGCTCACGGACGATGGCACGGCCCAGCGCGACGCGCTGACGCTGACCACCGGACAGAGCCTTAGGCTTACGGGTGAGCAGGTGCTCGATGTCCAGGATCTTGGCGGCTTCCTTGACGCGGCGATCGATCTCCGCCTTGGGAGTCTTGCGCAGCTTCAGGCCGAACGCCATGTTGTCATAAATGGTCATGTGGGGATACAGAGCGTAGTTCTGGAAAACCATCGCGATATCGCGATCCTTGGGGGCCACGTCGTTGACCAGCTTGTCGCCGATGTACAGCTCGCCGTCAGAGATCTCTTCCAGACCAGCGACCATACGCAGGGTGGTGGACTTGCCGCAGCCGGAAGGTCCGACCAGAACGATGAACTCCTTGTCCTCGATCTCGAGGGTGAAGTCGGATACAGCAGTTACGCCGCCGGCGTAGATCTTATAGATGTGCTGCAAGGAAAGGCTTGCCATAGTGAACTACCTCCTATTTTCCTAAATGACGTGTCGTTCCGTCATCTGAACTACTAAAATCATTATATATGTTAAGATTAAATTTATCCATTGTTTTTTTGCACAAATTACACTATTTTTTTTTGCATGGTTTCGACGGGCTTTTGGAAGCTTTCCGCTATGTGGAACATCTCTTACATATTTGTTACAGTCATGTTACGTTTGACGCATCGCCGTAACGGGAGAGACGCCTGCGGCCCGCATCGCGGGATACACGCCCGAGGCCGCGCCCACCATGCAGGAAAAGGCCACCGCGCACACCATCACCCAGAGCACGGGCTGCGCCTCGATGCCGATGATGCGCTCTCCTGCGCTGGTCAGCCCAAGGCCCGTCAGCATCCCCAGCCCCGCGCCCAGCGCGCCGTACAGCGCCGATTCGCACACGAACTGCGCAAAGACCTCCGCGTCCCGCGCGCCCAGCGCCTTGCGCACGCCGATCTCGCGCCGCCGCTCGCGCACGCTGGTGAGCATCACGTTCATCACGCCCACGCCGCCGGTCAGCATGCAGATCACGCCGATGACCACGAGCACGGTCGTCACGATGCACACGATGCGCTCTGCCGAGGCGATCTGCTCGGCCATGGAGGTCACCACGAACGCGTCGCCCGCGGCGTGCGCGCTGGCCAGCGCCGCCTTTGCCTGCGCGGCCGCAGCGCCCACGGCCAGGTCCTGCGCGCGCACCACGATCTCGTCCACCGCCTGCGAGCCCGTCAGCTGCTGGTAGGTCTTGAGCGGCACATAGGCCTTGGGCTTGCCCGCATCCGACCCGAAATACTCCGAATACTGCGTGCGGATCACGCCCACCACGGTGTAGCTGTGCTCGCCCAGCGCAATGCGCTGTCCCAGCCCCTGCCCCGCGCCGAACAGCTTCTCCTCCAGTATATCCTCGATCACCGCCGTGCGCAATAGCTTTTCTTCATCCAGCGCCATCAAAAATCTGCCCGATGCAAGCGTCAGGTTCTCAATGTCCGTATAGTCGCCGCTGGTCGCGATCAGCGCGCACAGCGTCTGCGTTGAGCCCTCGCTCGCGCGCACCGCGTCGTAGCACATGGGCGCTACCGCGCTGCCCACCGCGCGCAGCAGCTCGGCGTCCTGCGCGCTCAGACGCGTCTGATTGCCCGGGCTTTCGCTGATCCAGATGCGGTCCACGCCAAATCGGTCCATCTCCTTGTTGACCTCGCTGACCGCCGCCGCCCCCAGCGACCCGATCGCGATGCACGCCCCCACGCCGATGGACAGCCCCAGCACCGTCAGCAGCGAGCGCACGGGGTTGCCCCGCAGCGACTGCGCCGAGGCGCGCACAACGTCCCGCAGCCTCATCCTCCGCTCACTCCTCTCCCGTGACCACCATCGTGCCCACCGGCGGGCCCGACAGCAGCTGCGCGTAGCTTTCCGTGCACAGCCCCACCTCGACCGGCGCCTCCGCCACGCCCGTTTCCGTGCGGCACAGCACCGTTCCTTCCTTTGAAATGGCCTGCAGCGACACCGACGGCCCGCTGCACGCCTGCACCACCACTGTCACATCCACCCGCATGCCTGCGCACAGCGTCCGCTGCGCCGCCGGGGCCTCCAGCGTCAGCACGTACTGCGCCGCAGCCTCCGTCGAGGGCCGGATGTGCACGATTTTTACATCATAACTGTGCTCACCCCGCCGCACCGTCGCGCTCTGCCCCTCATAAAGCGCCTCCTTTACGCTCTCGGGCACCAGCGCGGTGACGCACAGCTGCTCCGAGCCCAGGCTGCCCAAAGCCGTGCCCGGGGCCGTCTGCATGCCCTCGTAGGCCGCCAGCGCCACCACCTGCCCATCCGCGGGCGCGCGCACCGTGCACAGCTCCATCAGCTCCTCCTGCGCCTCCACGCCGTCCAGCTCAATGCCCTGCGCGGACGCCCAGTACGCCTGCGCGCTCTGCGTGGGCAGGCACAGCTGCGCCACCGCCTGCCCCTTGTGCACCGCGTCGCCCTCCTGGACGAATACCCGCTCCACCACGCCCGCCATATTGGGCGTCAGCGCGTAGAGCTGCGCATAGCTCACCGTGCCCACCGCCTCGATCTTCTCCGTCAGATCGCGCACCGTCACCGCCTCTACGCGGTATTTGGGCTCCGTGTGCCGCGTCAGGATCAGCGCCGCGCACGCCGCGAGCGCAAGGAGCACCGTCATCACCTTTTTCATCGCACAAACCCCCATCCCAAGTACGGCTATTTTGCTTCTTTTGCGCGCGCTTCATTCCCGGCGGCGGCAAGGAGTATTTGCATCCGCTGCCAAAAAGGTGTATAGTAGTTTCATCCAGAACACATACATCTTTTCGGAGGTGTTCAACATGAAAATCACCAAGCTGGAGACGCTGCGGCTGCCCGAGTTTCCGCTCAGCTGCTTTTTGCGCGTATATACGGACTGCGGGCTGATCGGCCTTGGCGAATCCACCAACCAGGCCGGCACCATCGAGGGCGCGGTGCACGATTTTCTCGCCCCCATCGCGCTGGGGCAGGACGCGCGGGACATCGAAAAGCTGTGGAACCGGCTGTATGCGCAGGCCAATTTCCAGGGCTGCGCGAGCGCGGAGCTGCGCGCTATGTCGGCGCTGGACATCGCGCTGTGGGACCTGCTGGGCAAGGCGTCGGGCCTGCCCGTCTACCGCCTGCTGGGCGGCAAGGTGCGTGACAGCGTGCCCATCTACAACACCTGCGGCAGCCACGGCGGCTACCGCACCGGCCGCATGGACAACCAGTGGTTCATGGAGGATGCGGGCACTTTGGCCGAGGATCTGCTCAAAAGCGGCATCCACGCGATGAAGATCTGGCCTTTGGACGGGCTTTCCGCGCCCATGCAGGGCCAGCATCTGCTCAAAAGCGACCTGATGCGCGGCCTTGAGCCCTTCCGCAGGATCCGCGACGCGGTGGGCGACGAGATGGAGATCGCCGTCGAATGCCACTCCTGCTGGAACCTGCCCACCGCCATCCGCATCGCAGAGGCGCTGCAGGAGTTCAACATCAAGTGGCTCGAGGACCCCATCATGGTGGACAATGTGGACAATCTGGCCGCGCTGCGGCAGAAGGTGAACGTGCCGATTCTGGCCAGCGAGCGGTTGTTTACGCGCATGCAGTACCTGCCGCTGTTTGCGGCGCACGGCACCGACATCGTGATGGTGGACCTGAGCTGGACCGGAGGCCTGACCGAGGGCAAGAAGATCGCCGCGCTGGCCGACGCCTACCGCCTGCCCATCACCGCGCACAACTGCGGCGGCCCCGTGCTCACCCGCGCCTGCGCGCACTTCAACATCTCCACCATCAACGCCATCCAGCAGGAGACGGTCAGAGCCATTTACCGCACCTTCCCCGACCTGATCTCCACCGACATCGGCATCGAATACGGCCGCATTTATGTGGACGACGCGCCCGGTCTGGGCGTGGAATTTAAGCCCGAAGTGTTTGACCGCACGGACATTGTGCGCCGCGAAAGCGCCATTTAGGAGGCAATATGAAGCCCATTCAGCTGCTCAACGAGGAGAATTTTGCGAAGGATATCCGCGCCGTCGCGCTGCCTGCGCTGGACGCCTGCCGCACGGAATTCACCCACTCCCCCGCGCCCGGAATCGAGCTGCACTGCACGCTCTTCCGCGCCGAAAACGCCAATAAACTGGTCGTGATCAGCCACGGATACACCGAAAGCGGTGAGAAATTCAGCGAGGTTGCGTGGGTATTTCTTCAGCAGGGCGTAAGCGTCTTATGCTACGACCACCGCGGTCACGGGCGCTCCACGCGCGAGGTTTCCGACCCGAATACCGTGTATGTTCACCATTTTGACGACTATGTGCGCGACCTTGCAAGCCTTGCAAACGCCGTCAAAAAGCGCCTGCCCGAGGCGCAGACCATGTTCCTCTACGGCCACTCGATGGGCGGCGGCATCGCGGCGCGCACGCTGGAATTGTACCCCGATCTGTTTTCAAAATGCGTGCTCAACGCGCCCATGATCGCCCCGGCGACGGACGGTCTGCCGCTGTGGCTGAGCAAGCTCATGGCCGGCTTTTTCCTGCTGACCGGGCAGGGAAAGAAGCGCTTTTTCGGCCACAAGCCCTACTCCCCCAACGAGGATTTTGACACCAGCTGCACCACCTGCCGCACGCGGTTTGACTACTATTCGCAGCTGCGGCGCGACAAGCCGGAGTACCGTTCGTGCGCCGCGGCGTACCGCTGGATCTGGGAATCGCTGCGCAATTACGACCGATTGATGCGCAAAAAGGCGCTTAAGGCCATCCGCACACCCACGCTGATCCTGCGCGCGCAGCTGGAAAACAGCGTGCGAAACGAGGCCATCGAGCGGTTTGCAAGCGCTGTTCCGTGCGCGGAAATGGTGGAAATCCCCGGCGTAAAGCACGAGATCTACCGCTGCAAAAACAGCGATCTGCTGCCCTATTTTACCCGGATTTTCGAGTTCCTCGGGCTGTAAATCACGCCCAAAACACAGCAAAAACTGTGGAAAGGGTTGAAGTGCGATACAGAGCTTCTGGGGGTATGGCGGCGGGTAACGGATACCTCATCAGTCGCCTGCGGGCGCCAGCTTCCCCTCAAGGGGAAGCCTGAGGATGTACATATCCGAGCATTTTGACAGCAAAACGCAGCCCGTTTGGGCTGCGTTAGCCTGTCGACAAAGTCGACAGGCTCGAAAAAGATGAAACCTCATCTTTTTCGAATTGCAGAAAAATTCGCGCACGGCTTAGCCGCACACGAATTTTTCTGTATCGGAAGCGATTTTCCATCTGCAAATGGTTTGGAA
>JAXEXP010000062.1:0-11904 GCA_034113365.1 Candidatus Spyradocola sp. | reverse complement strand
ATGTCGCACAGCGCCTCGCAGCGGTAGTCCGCCAGGAACTCCTTGACCTTGGGGATCATCTTGAGCGAATTGCCCAGCGCCAGCGCGTCGCGGGCATTGACGCTGCCGTAGGAGATCTTGGTCACCAGCCGCTCGATGTCGTAGATGGGCTCGAGCGCGCTGCGCACCTCCTGCGTCAGCAGGAAGTTGTGCATCAGCTCGTCCACCGCGTCCAAGCGGCGCTCGATCTTGTCCTTCTGCGTCAGCGGCTCCTCGATCCACGCGCGCAGCAGCCTTCCGCCCATCGCGGTGGCGGTGCGGTCCAGCAGCCACAGCAGCGTCCCCTTCTTGCCGCGCCCGCGCATGGTCTCGGTCAGCTCGAGGTTGCGCCGTGCGACGGGGTCGAGCAGCAGGTGCTCGCCGCGGTTGTAGATGTGCACGGTGTTGACGTGCGCCAGCGCGTTCTTCTGCGTCTCCTCCAGATATTCCAGCAGCGCGCCCGCGGCGCAGACCGCCAGCTCCAGCTTGGCAAGTCCCAGCGCGGACAGCGACGAGCCGGTGTGCTTCTTGATCTGCGCGACAGCGGCGGTTCGGTCGTAGGCCTCGGCCGTGCGCACGGTCGCGCGCTGGTTCCAGCCGATGCGCACCAGCTCCAGCGCGTCCTCCGCGGACACCAGCACCTCGGTCGGCGCGATGCGCGCCAGCTCCTCCATCAGCTGTGTGCGGCGCTGCGGCAGCTCCATCACATACAGCTCGCCGGTGGACACGTCCGCATAGGCGATGCCGGCCTTTTTCTCGTTCTGGCCGAAGTAGACGGAAAGCAGGTAGTTGTTCTTCTTTTCCTCCAGCATCGTGGACTCGATGACCGTGCCCGGCGTGATGACGCGGGTGACGGCGCGCTCCACCAGTCCCTTTGCCAGCGCCGGATCCTCCATCTGCTCGCGGATGGCCACGTTGTAGCCCTTTTCCACCAGGCGGGCCACATAGGTATCCACCGCGTGATAGGGCACGCCGCACATGGGCGCGCGCTCGGCCAGCCCGCAGTCGCGCCCCGTCAGCGTCAGCTCCAGCTCCTTGGAGACCGTGATGGCGTCGTCGAAGAACATCTCGTAAAAATCGCCCAGACGATACATCAGTATGCAGTCCTTGTACTGCTCCTTTGTGTTCAAATAATGCTGCATCATCGGTGAAAGGGCCATTTTTATACCTCCCGCTCAACTCAAAATGCGCACCGCGCTTTTTTGGCACGGTGCGCAGGCGTCTGCTGCAGGTCTGCGGCAGAATTATTCGTGGTCGTGGCCGCAGTCGCAGTCCTCGTCGTGCTCATGCGCGCTGCCGCAGGAACCGCCGCAGCTGGCGCAGTTGCCGCCGCAGCCGCCGTCGTCCACCTGGCCGGTGATGATGAAGCGCAGCACCTGGTTGACCTGGGTCAGCAGGTTGGAAAACTCGGTCTGCGCATCGTTCATGGCCTTGATGGAGGGCATTTCGATCAGCTCGGCCTGCATGTTGCGCAGGCGGTCGGCCTCCGCGGCGATGGCGGCCTGATCGGGATCGGGCGTCTGCATCATGTTCTGCACGCTCTGCTGCAGCTCGTTGAACTCCGCGACCTTCTTCTGCGCGAACTCGTCGTCGTTAAAGGCCTCCTCGGCCTGCTGTACCTTCTTGTACTCGTCGGAGGCGACCAGCAGCTCGCCCAGCTCGCGGGATTTCTCAAAGATGTCCAGATTCATGTGTTCCTGTCCTCATTTCTTTTATTTTATCAGCTCTCCGCGCAGCGTATTTGCGCCGGATGCGGTGATGCGAACGGGCACGATGCGCCCGATGAGCTCGGTGGAACCGGGGAAATTCACGGTCATGCCGCGGCCCGTGCGGCCCGAAATGTGCCCCTGCTGCCTGCGGGATCCGCCCTCTACGAGCACGGTTTCCTCCCTGCCCACCTGGGACTCGAGGATCTCCTTGGTGATGCCCTCCTGCAGGCGGATGAGGCGGGTCAGCCGCTCGTGCTTGACGTCCTCGTCGATCTGGCAGTCCATCGCGGCGGCGCGGGTGCCCTGACGGGGCGAATAGATGAACGTAAACGCGGAATCGTAGCGCACCTCGCGCACGAGGGACATGGTGTCCTCAAACTCCGCCTCCGTCTCGCCCGGGAAGCCCGCGATGATGTCGGTGGTCAGGCCCACCCCCGGCACGGCGCTGCGCAATGCGCGCACGCGCTCAAGGTAGTGCTCCCGCGTATACCGGCGGTTCATCTCGGTCAGGATCCGGTCATTGCCCGACTGCACGGGCAGGTGGAACTGCGGGCAGACCGACTTGGACCGCGCCATCTCCTCGATGAGCGCGTCGGACAGATCCTTGGGGTGGGAGGTCATGAAGCGGATGCGCGGCACCACGCCGTCCAGCGCGTGCAGCAGCTGCGGGAAGGTCTCGCCGTCCGCGCTGCCCTTGCCGAAGGAATTGACGTTCTGCCCCAGCAGCATGATCTCCTGAATGCCACCCTGCGCCATCTCCTGTGCTTCCTTGACGATGTCCGCGATGCTGCGGGAGCGCTCCCTGCCGCGCACATAGGGCACGATGCAGTAGGAGCAGAAGTTGTTGCAGCCGTACATGATGGTCAGGTACCCCTGAATGGCGCTGGCACGGCGCATGGGCACGTGCTCTGCGATGCGGCCCTCCTCGTCCGTGACCTCCACCACGCGGTGGCCGGACGACAGCGCCTCGCTCAACAGCTGCGGGAAGCGGTAGAGGTTGTGCGTGCCAAACACCAGATCGATGTACGGGCGCAGGCGCAGCAGCTTCTCGGCCACGCCCTGCTGTTGCATCATGCAGCCGCACACGCCGATGATCAGGTTGGGCTTCTGCCGCTTGAGCAGGTTCAGCGCGCCGATGTTGCCCGCCACTCGCCGCTCCGCGTTGTCGCGCACGCAGCAGGTGTTGAACAGGATCACATCCGCCTCCTCGTCGCGCTCCGTGGGCGCGTAGCCCATCTCGGAGAGCATGCCCGCCAGCTGCTCGGAGTCATGCTCGTTCATCTGGCAGCCGTAGGTGACGATCTTGTACTTTCCGCCGCCCACCTCCGCCCGCACACGGGCCATGTATTCCCTTTGATTTGCAAGCTCCTCCTCGCTGACGAGGACGGCAGGACGCTCAGACATGATACCTCTCCCTTGACCGCTTAATCCAATCCATTATACCAAAATGCGCGCGAATAAGCAAGCATTTCACCGCGGACAGACGCCTTATGCGAAACGAAAGCCGCATGGAATCTCTTCCACGCGGCTCCATCGTCATTTGCTTTCAAAGAACTTGACTTCCTCGCCCTCGCCCAGCACCAGATAGCCGGCATAGCCGCGCTCCTGCAGGCGCCCCAGCATCTTGCCCAGCTTTTTGGGACGCTCCAGCAGCGAGACGATGTAGCGGTCGCGGAGCGTCTCCGCCATCTTCGCGCCCTCCAGGGCGTTTGCATCGTCGCAGAACAGCGCGATCTTCTGCTTTTCGTCGGGAATGGCAAAGCCCGCGCCCGACAGGATGCCGAAGATGCGCTCAAAGCCGATGGAGAAGCCCACGGCAGGCACCTTTTCGCCGGTGAACTTGCCGATCAGGTTGTCGTAACGTCCGCCGCCCGCGATGGCGCCGCGGAACTCGTTGGACTCCACCTCAAACACTGTACCGGTGTAGTAGCCCTGCCCGCGCACCAGCGACAGGTCGAACACCACGCCGTAGCGCCCGTCGGAGATGGCGTTTGCCGCGTCGAGTATGCGGCGCACGTTGTCCACCGCATCGTTGCCCGGCAGCATGTCCGCGACGGCGTCCAGCGTCACCTTGCCGCCCTCGAGCATCTTGCACAGCGCGTCGATGGCTTCCGCCGCGCAGCCCTTTTCCGTCAGCTCCGCGCGCACGCCGTCCACGCCAACCTTGTCCATCTTGTCAAAGGTGATGCAGACGCTGTCCAGCTCCTCTTCCGCAAAGCCCATCTGCAGCAGCATGCCGCGCAGGATCCTGCGGTCGTTGACCTTGACGGTGAAGTCCTTCATGCCGATGGCCAGCAGCGCCTTGGCGGTGGTCTGGATCAGCTCGACTTCGCAGGTGATGGAGGACGAACCGATGATGTCGATGTCGCACTGCACAAACTCGCGCAGACGGCCCTTCTGCGGGCGTTCGGCGCGGTAGACCTTGTCGATCTGGATGCACTTCATGGGCAGCGCCAGGTTGTTCTTGTTGTTGGCATAGTAGCGGCTCAGTGGCAGCGTCAGGTCGTAGCGCAGGCCCATGTCGGCCAGCTCCTTCTCATCACCCGAGCGCAGCGCGGCCTCCAGCTTGTCGCCGCGCTTCATGATCTTGAAGATGAGGTTGAGGTTCTCGCCGCCGTCGGACTTGTCCAGGTTCTCGATGTCCTCGATGGCGGGGGTGGAGATGCGCTCAAAGCCGCTGGCCTTGTAGGTGTCCAGAATCACGCTCTGCAGATAATCGCGCAGCGCGACCTCCTGCGGCAGATAATCGTTCGTGCCCTTGACCGTAGAAATCTTCATAACGGGTTCCATCCTTTACAAATATCGGTTCAGCACCGTGTTTTTTCCTGCCTATGGTAACACATCCGCCGGTTTTATGCAAGCGCGGACAGGTAAAGACTGCCGATATTTGCGCAGCTTTCCTCCTGCCGCTTACAGCGCGCGGCTCTCCTCCGCCCTCCAGCGCAAGCATTGGCGGATGCGCGCGCCATGCGGGTCGTCGCCGTGGACCGGGTCGCAGGAATAGTCGGCCAGCAGCGCGCAGGGGATGTCGGGGCACTGGCCGCAGTGCGTGAGATTCTTCTGTTGGCAGCACAGCACCACGGGGCACTCCCCGTGAAAGGGATGCCCGTTTGTGGCGATGCAGCCGCCGCAGTTGTGGGAGAGTTTGAAGCTGCAGCCCTCGCAGCGCAGTCCGCATCGGGTGTCGATCATGCAAATACCCTCCTTTTTTCTGAGCATAGCACAGCAAAGCGGACAACAGCCTGTCATGTTCCTGAAAAAACAAAGCAGACAAGCGAAGCAGAATATGGTATACTTACACCAGCATCACAGAAAGGACGGCTGTAAAGACCTATGGACGAAAGAGAAAAGGCATTGGATACCAACCTGATCACCCGGCAGTATTTTGACGAGATCCTGGTGGAAATGCGGCACATGGACGGCGTGACGCCCGACACCACGCTGGAGCTGTACGGCGAGCGCTTTGCTACGCCCGTGATGATGGCCGCGCTCTCGCACCTGAAAGGCCAGGGCAACCAGGGCGACGGCATGGTGGAGATGGCGCAGGGCGCGGCGCTGGCGAACTGCGTCAACTGGGTCGGCATGGGCGAGATCGAGCAGTTCGACCGCATCGCCGCCACCGGCGCGCGCTCCATCAAGATCATCAAGCCCTATGCGGACGAGAGCATGGTGCTCAGCCGCATGGAGCGCGCCGAGGCCGCGGGCGCGCTGGCCGTGGGCATGGATCTGGATCACTCCTTCAACTCCAAGGGCGAGCCCGACGTCGTGCTCGGCCTGCCCATGCGCCCCCGCACCATGAAGGAGATCGAAGGCTACGTCAAGCGCACCAAGCTCCCCTTCATCATCAAGGGCGTGCTCAGCGCGGTGGATGCGCGCAAGTGCCTGGACGCAGGTGTGCAGGGCATCGTGGTGTCGCACCACCACGGCATCCTCCCCTCCGTCGTGCCGCCGCTGATGGTGCTGCCCGAGATCGCGCAGGTCGTCGGCGGACGCATCCCGATCTTTGTGGACTGCGGCGTGATGAACGGCATGGACGTGTTCAAGTGCCTGGCGCTGGGCGCAACGGCGGTCTCCGTCGGCCGCCCCGTGATGGGCCCCATTATCGAGAAGGGCGCGCAGGGCGCGGCGCAGGTCATCGAGGACGTGACCACCGAGCTCAAGGCCGCGATGGCGCGCACCTGCTCCCCCGACATCCGCCACATCGACCGCAGCCTGCTCTGGCGCAGAAACGGTTCCCGCCTGTAAAATCACACAGCAAGACCCGCTCCCCTGTTGTGGGAACGGGTCTTTTCTGCGCTATTGTGCATCATTCCACGCATTTGCAAATTCCCCAATGGAGGCCTGCCGCATCTGCGGAACATCGCTGAGGGCGCGTTTTGCTACCTGATACCGCGCCTCGCTCAGCGTCCATTTCTCTTTTGTGCGCGAAAAATCGCCGAACAGCGCAAACGCCATCGCGCCCAGCGTGTATACGTTCGTGCGCTTGTCCAGCTGCGCGCCCAGCTCGAACTCCTCCGGCGACATGAAGATGCTGCTGCCCCACATGCGCCCCATGTCGTTGACGCAGGGCAGTCTGCGGAAGAAGTCGATGTCGCAGATGGTGGTTTTGCCGCGCGCGGGATCGTACATCACACTGCCGTCGTAGAAGTCCACCGCCAGCCAGCCGCGGCGCGCCGTGTGCGCCAGAAAGGCCGTGATGTCGTCAAACACTTGCAGATGCGCCTGCTGCGGGAGCTTGCAGAACTGCGCGCGCGATTCGGGGTACATCCTGCCCATGCACAGCCCGTCCTCCCAGTCGAACACCAGCCCCAGCCCGCCGTTTGCCTCAAAGGTCTCCCGCAGGCGGATCAGCGCCGGGTGCCGCAGCTCCCGATAGATGGGGATGGTGCGCCGCAGCGCGTCCACCGCCTCCGCGGGCGTCACGCTGCCCCGCGCCGTCACCGCACCCGCGTATTTGACGAAAACCCGCGTTCCGTCCGCGCCGCGCACGCCGAAGCAGATGTTGCCCGAGTCCTG
Organism: Candidatus Spyradocola sp.; assembly: GCA_034113365.1. Classification (GTDB taxonomy): domain Bacteria; phylum Bacillota; class Clostridia; order Christensenellales; family UBA1750; genus Spyradocola. The sequence continues at coordinate 5,161 of JAXEXP010000062.1, read as the reverse complement.
ATCGTCAAACACCTTGAATACCGTGCCGTATCTGCGCAGAAAGGAAAAGTCAAATGCCTTGCCCATGGAAAACCGGATGCCGTCCAGCGTCTGCTCCATAGATCCGCTCCTTGCTTCTTGATAAGATGAGTATAGCACAGCCTGGGATCTGCGCACAAGCAGCCGCGCTGTGCGGGAATTCATTAACCAAATCCGCGCAAAAAAGGCCGTCCCCGGCGATTGGGGATGGCCTTTTGTCGCTGCTTATCTGCCATTCATCAGCTCGGAAATGGCATCCAGTATCTTGTCGTGGCACTTGCCGCAGCCGGTGGAGCAGTGCGTGAGCTTCTGCACCTCCAAGAACGTCTTTTCCACCTCGTCGAAGGTCTTGCACTGGTGCAGCGCTTCGCTGACGTCGTGCATGGACACCTGCTTGCAGTTGCAGATCATCACGTTTTCCATAATTCGTACCCTCCTGTCTGAAGAACGGACACAATTCCTCATGTCCCTCTTAGCACATATGATAGCACAATCCATGCATATGTCAAGGTTTTAGGATGGCCGGATTGCATCTGCTAAAATAAGGTTTCTTCCTCCTCCGAGAACAGTTTGTCGTTGACGTCAAACAGGCTCATGCCGTTGACTATGCCGTACAGTATGATGGCATCCCGTCGATCCCGGGCATAGAGCTGCGCATAGCCGCACTGCTTGAGCAACGTCTGCGTCTCCTCCAATGTGGCGGACAGCCCGAAGCACAGGCAGATCAGCCGGCTGCGTGAGGGATTGCGCCGCCCTGCAAACACCTGATGCAGATAGACCTCGCTCATACCCGACTGCTTTGCGAGCGCCGCCTTGGAGATGTTCCGCTTCTGATAGAGCTCACCAAGCAGCTCGTGGACGCAGCCGCCCTGGAAATTCTCCCGGTTTTCCGACAAAAAACGATCCAGATCCGGCGCCTGCATCAGCTCCTGCTGCAAGCTGTTTGTATCCTTCATGCTCACGCCACCTTTACAATTTCGCATCGCTCGTATATAATTGCACAGTTATTATCATACAGATTCTGCGGAAAAATGCAATATGCACACCGCATAGCTGCCAAAGAGGGTGAGAGCATTTACCAGTTCCTGCTAACGAGCATCGGCGTGGAATATGATACGGTATACACATTCAAAAGCGGGGAGCGCGGCTGCGTTTCGCTTCTGCGGCACAAGCAGAACGGAACGCGCCTGGTTTTCCGTCAATATTGCGGAAACGCGGAGGTTTACCGCAAGCTGCGCGGCATTTCCTGCCCAAATCTTCCGCAGGTCATGGAAGTCGCTGAGCACGAAGGAAGGGTCGCGGTGCTGGAGGAATACATTCAGGGAGACTCCCTTGACGATCTGCTGAAGGGCGCGCTGTTTACCCCGGCGGAAGCGCGGAAGATCATACTGCAGCTCTGCAGCGCACTGTGGGTGCTCCACAGCCTTGGCGCGGTACACCGGGACATCAAGCCCGAGAACGTGATCATCCGAGGCGATCAGGCGGTCCTGATCGACTTTGACGCCGCCCGCATCGTCAAGAACCGAAGCGATGCCGATACCCAGGTGCTGGGCACGACAGGCTATGCCGCGCCGGAGCAGTACGGCATTTCGCAGACCGACGGGCGCGCGGATCTCTACGCCGTGGGCATACTGCTCAACATCATGCTCACTGGCAAGCATCCGTCCAAGGAGCTGGCTGGCGGCAGGCTGGGCCGCATCGTGCAGAAATGCACCATGATCAACCCCGAAAAGCGCTACAAAAGCGTGCTTCACCTGATGGAATCACTCTGAAAAAGAAGAGGTAATATGAGCAAAAACTGTATCCATTGCGGGGCATCTCTGCCGGATGAGGCAGCCTTCTGTCCACACTGCGCCCAGAGCCAGCAGCAAAAGAAGGTCGTGCGTCCGCCGCGTCTTTGGCGGAAAAAAGCGCTGATCGCGGCGCTGTGCGTGACGCTGACCGCATTCATCGCGCTGGTCTGCGCGCTTCTCCTCCGCCCCAAAACCTTTGAGGGCGGCGCGACCATCGTCTACACGGATCAGGACGGTGCATACGAGCTGCTGGTCACCTTCCACCCCAGCGACATCGCCAACAACCGGCCCATCGGCGAGAAAAGCGTCTCTCTGTCCACGGAAGAATATAGCAACATGACCGTCATGCTCGGCGTCTATCAGAACGGCCAGCTCGCCGATACCGACGCGTTCTTTGCCAAGGTGGAAAGCTGCACGCTGGAGGCCTTTCCCAACGACAACGGCGCGCTGACGCTGACGGAACCCGCCTTCAAAACGGACTATCTGCCCGCCGCACGGGAGAGCGACATCACCTATTCAGGCCTGAGCGGCACCAACGAGCTGCACTGGACGCTGAACATGAAAAACGGCGACACCATCCGCCTCAAGCAGACCTTTGAGGTGATCCCCCTCGTTCATCAGGTCTACACTGCCAAAGACACCGCCCTGAACACGATGGAGGAACTGAACGCGCTGCTCGCCCGCATCAATGAGGAGGTGCCCGAGGACACCATCGTGGACATCTATCTGCCGCCCGTGACCTACTCGGGCAATCTGACGCTGCTGCGCGCGGTCAACCTGTATGGCAGCGCGGAGGGCAGCGGGCGCACCACCTTCACCGGCACGCTGTCCGTAAACTCCGACTACCCCTCCAACGTGATGCTGTTCGATTTAGACTTTGTAGGCGACGGCGGCATCGGCCTGTCCACCACCGCCTCCATCTACATGGGCAACTGCAGCTTCACCGGCTGGGACGTCGGTGCACTGACGCAGGACGGCGGCATGATCGGCGTGGAACGCTGCACCTTCCGCGGCAACGGCATCGGCTTTAAGTACAATTCCAGAGTCTTTCACTCCTTCAACGACGTGTTCCCGGACTGCACGATCGAGGACAACGACATCGGCGTGCAGTTTGCAATGCTGGACGGCACCATCACCATCGATTTTGCGGGCAGCGTATTCTCCGGCAATCGCATCGACATCGACAATCAGGCCGGGTATCCCATCGACACCACGCAGGCGATATTCCGCTGATCTTCACCGCACGGGCGGAGGTTCCTCACGGTTCCTCCGCTTTTTGTTTTATAAAAAATCAATGGACTATGCAGCGAGATAATTGCCGCGGCGGATGCCTTGCGGTAATCTGAACTTATTATAAGCTGTCTCTCTCTGCCCCGCATTAGGAGAGCACAGTCACAAAAGGAGTGGAGTCTATGCGCAAACCCTTCACAAAGCAGTTGGGCTGTGTCGCGCTCGCACTGGTGCTGCTGATCGCGTTCCTGCCCTCAACCGTCAGCGCCGCGTCACCCTGCACCGGTCTGCACAAGCCTGACTTGACAACGCTGTATCCTGCCGACTGGAACGACCAGACCGGCGGCTACGGCTACGACTACTATCTGTGCATCGACTGCGGCGCAGCCTGTGACAAAGATGGCAACCCGCATGTACATGTCGGTCCCGCCAACGGCTGCAGCGGCGGCGAAAAGAAGCACGTTCCGGATCTGAGCAACGAGGAGGGTGCGGACTTTACTCCCTGCTATGGCGGGTTTAAGGTTCCACATTACCATTGTATCGCATGTGGCACTGTTGTGGACAAGGATGGCACGCGGCTGAATCCTGATCCGCCCACAAAACAAACGCATACGCCCGGCACTGAGGAGCACTCTGCAGATTACACCCCCTGTAATGGCGGATTCCAAACGAACTTCTATATTTGCGTGGACTGCGGAAACCCGGTTGATATAAACGGTGCACCTATGCAATGGGTCGCTGGAAACGGTTCTCACACCCGCGGCAGCGAGCTCCATGACCCGGACTTTCTGCCCTGTCGGGGCGGCATCGATGTGCCGTTCTGCTTCTGCACGGTCTGTGGCTGTTTTTTGGACGCCAACGGCAATCCGATACAGCCCCGTGATCCCACGGCATCTCATGTCCCCGACGGCTAGCGCCACGATCCGGACTTTCCCTGTCAGCCCGGCTACCATCAGCAGTACCAAATCTGCACAGTCTGTGAATGCCGTCTGGACTTCAACGGCAACCCGATACAGGGCGAAGAACCCGCAGAGCCTCATGTCCCCACCATCGAATCCTATCCTTCGAATTACACCTCCTGCGGCGGCGGCTTCAGGCAGAGCTACTATATCTGCACGAACTGCGGCTGGGATGTGGATGCCAACGGCAATCCGATGGACTGGGAGGACGGCGACGGCAACCACAGCATTGAAGTGGTTCCGCGTCTGGAGCCCACTTACGAGTCGTATGGATACATCGCGCACTGGGGCTGCACACGCTGCAACATGCGCTTCCTGGATGCTGCAGGCAACGTTCCTGTTGAAGACGAAGAACAGCTGCTCCTTCCCCCGCTGAATCCCAACCAGCCCGAGGAGCAGACCCAAGTAAAATCCAGCGCGCTGCAGTCCGTGCCGGAGACTGTCGCGGAGCAATATTCCACCGTCGAGGCTGTCCAGAATGCGCTGACCGAAGCAGCCAGCGCTCATGCTGACGAGGACACCACCACCGTCTATCTGGACGTTGTGCTTCAGGCGCAGAATGACGACGGCGAATGGGTGACGATCCCGCCGGAGAACTTCCCGGCGGAAGGTCTGGACGTGACGCTCCCCTACCCGGAAGGCACCGGCATGAACGGATACACCTTCATCGTCACCCACATGATCACGCACGGCGAGCGCGCTGGCGAGGTCGAAACGCTGACGGCGGACCCGCAGCAGGACGGCATCCACGTCCACGTCACCAGCCTGTCGCCCATCGCGATCACGTATTGGGCCAGCAATTCCAACAGCAACCCGGGTTCCTCCAACAACGGCCCTTACCCGGATTACACGGAGCCCCAAGAGTTGGAAGATACGCCGACGACCACCCCTGACGCGCCGACCTCCGCAATGGACGAGCGCTCTCCGCAAACCGGCGACGGCGAACCTGTCGGCATCCTGCTCTGGACTATGCTTTTGTTGTCCAGTGCAGCGATACTCTCCCTCCAGATGAATAAAAAACGCGCATAACAACCAAAGAGTGGACTGATCCCCGGATAACGGACAATAGAAAAAAGAGACCTCCTGTTGTAGAATAGAAACTACGACAGGAGGTTTTAGCATGGCAAGAAGATACACAAAGGTAGAGGGCTTGACAGAATT
>JAXEXP010000061.1:0-13825 GCA_034113365.1 Candidatus Spyradocola sp. | reverse complement strand
GGGGCGGCGCCCCGGGGCGCGGCGTGGACGCCATCGCCCCCGCCCCCCCCCCCCTTTGCGGGGCGGGGCGCCTGGGTCATCCCCCGCATCTGCACAAAAAGCCGGGCCGTCCAGCGCATCTTCAGCGCTGTACAGCCCAGCTTTCACTTGTTCAGCTTATTTCTTTTTCCTGCGCAGCACGCGGTCGAACGCCCACGGATAGCCTGCCACGATGACCAGCACCGTGATGAAGTACCGCACCAGCTGCATCATCAGGGAGGTCCCAAGCACCAGTTTCAGGCCTTCCTTGAGCAGCAGCGCCACCGCCACGCCCACCACGAATTTGATCACCTGTGCGCGCAGCGGCGCAGCCGTTTCAAATCTCACATACCGCCGCTCCAGCCACACGCCCAGCAGCAGGCCCGCCGCCGCGCCGCCCGTCTCAAACACGTTCTTGGCCTGCGACTCGGGCACCACGCCGCGCATCACCATGACGCCCGCGTAGACCACCATGGCCAGCGCCGCCGCAGCGCACAGCGCGAAGTAGATCCGCCCGTGCCCGGGGTGCTTTTCGCAGTCGCGGAAGGCCACATCCACCACCACGGCCATCGCCACCGACATCAGTATCCCCACGCACACGTCCGCCGGGGTGTGCACGCCCAGGTACATCCGGCTGAAGCCCACCAGCGCCACATACACCGCCGCCAGCGCCCACACCCACCACTTTTTGCGGAAGTTCAGCGCCAGCGCCGCCGCCAGCGACGTGGCCGACGTGGTGTGACCGCTCGGGAAGGAGTACCCCGTCGCGGTGCCCAGCGCCTTTTCATGCGGCACGATCGACGGATCGCGCACAAAGGGCCTCTCCACGCGGAAGATCACCTTGGAAAACTGGTTTGCGATGCCGCCCGCGAAGTAGGTGAATCCGATGCGCAGCCCCAGGCTCTTGTCGATGCACCAGTAGCACAGGATCATGGGCACCAGCGCCACCATCTCCTCGCCCAGCCGCGTGGCCAGCAGGAAGATCGCGTCCAGCGCAGGGTTTCGCAGTTCCTGTAAAGCCAGCAAGAACTCCACGCGCTACACCTCCTCGGGAGGCTGCACGCCCTCCAGATCAAATTCGGGTATGTACTGCTCGTCCGCGGATTCCAGCTCCTGCATGAAGCCGTCCTCGATGGGGCTGTCCATCAGATACTGCGCCACCTCGTCGTACTCCTCCTGCGTCAGCCGCCGGTTGATCTCCGGGTAGCGCACCGCCTCGCCGCAGGGCGTGTACTGCGCCATCAGGCTGAAGAGCACCGTTCCCGGCGCAAAGTGCTCCGCCACGTAGTCGATCACGTCCTTGGCCGCGTCGGTCTGTTCGGGCAGGATCAGGTGCCGGATGATCACGCCCTTTTTCAACAGCCCGTTTTCGTCGTACTGCACCGGCCCCACCTGCCGCACCATCTCGTCGATGGCGGCCTTGGCCACGGCGAAGTAGTCCGGCGCGGCGGAATACCTGCGCGCGGGCAGCGAGTAGGTGTATTTGAGGTCGGGCAGGTAGATGTCCACGATGCCGTCCATCATCTTCAGCGCCTCCGGGCTGTCGTAGCCGTGGGTGTTGTACACCACCGGGATGCGCTTTTGATACCGCTTGAACGCCTTGGCGATGAAGGGCACAAAGTGCGTGGGATTGACCAGGTTGATGTTGTGCGCGCCCTTGTCGGCCAGCTCGTCGAATATGTCGCGCAGCCGGTCCACGTCCACGGGCAGCCCCTTTCGCATGTGGCTGATCTCCCAGTTCTGGCAATAGGCGCAGCGCAGCGAGCAGCCCGAGAAAAAGATGGCGCCCGAGCCGTTTTCGCCGCTGATGCACGGCTCCTCCCACTTGTGCAGCATCACCTTGGCGATGTAGGCCGTCTCCCCCATGCCGCAGAAGCCGCGCTCGTTCTCCGCGCGGTCCACGCCGCAGCGGTGACCGCATAATGTGCAGTTCATATCCCTAACCTCCGTAATTCCGACGTTATACACCATTGTACCACACGCTGCGCGCAGATACAAACAAAGCTTTGCAAAATCGCAGCACGCTGCGCGCATCCCGGCGGTGTACACTGGTTCCTGAAAGGAGGGACCGGAATGTCCGCAAAGAAAAAGAACCTGTTTGCCCGCGAGATCACGCTGTTGCACCGCCGGGCGCGCGCCGCCTACGAGGCGCAGGACGACGACGCCTTCATCAAGATGGTAAACTGCCTGTGCAAGGTGGCGGAGGCACAGGCCAAAATGGGCCCCGCGGAGCCCGAGGCTGTGGAGATCGTGCTGCGCGGCGACCCGGCTGCGCAGGAGGACGCATGAGGGTGCATCTCAATTACGCGCCCACGCCGCGTCAGCTCGCGTTCCACCGCAGCTGCGAGGACGAGGTGCTCTACGGCGGCGCAGCGGGCGGCGGCAAGTCCTGCGCCGTGGTGATGGACGCGCTGCTGCGCTGCCTGCGCCACCCGGGCACGGTGGCCTACCTGTTTCGCCGCACCTACCGCGAGCTGGAGGATACGCTCATCGCCGAGGCCATGCGGCGCATCCCGCGGCAGCTCTACCGCTACTCCGCCTCCGCGCACGAGATGCTGCTGCTCAACGGCTCGCGCCTGCGCTTCCGCCACTGCCAGCAGGAGGCCGACCGCTTCCAGTATCAGGGCGCGGAGATCCATTGGCTCTACATCGACGAGCTGACGCACTTTTCGCAGACCGTGTACGACTTTCTCAAGTCCCGCCTGCGCGCAAGCAAGGCGCTGGGCATCCATCCGCTGGTTCGCTGCACCTCCAACCCGGGCGGCGTGGGCCACGGCTGGGTCAAGGCGCGCTTCATCGACCCCGCCCCGCCCAATGCCGTGGTGGTGGAGCGCATCCGCTCGGGCGACGTCGAGGGCAAGCGCACGCTGCGCTACATCCCCGCCCGCGTACAGGACAACCCCTATCTGGATCAGGCCTACCGGCTGGAGCTGGCCTCCAAGCCCCCGGCGCTGCGCGACGCGCTGCTCTACGGCCGCTGGGACGCGTTCGAGGGCCAGGTGTTCACCGAATGGCGCGACGACCCCGCAGGCTATGCCACGGGCAAGAACACCCACGTCGTGGCGCCCTTTGAGATCCCCCGTTCGTGGCGGCGCTTTCGCTCCTTCGACTTTGGCTACGCGCGCCCCTTCTCGGTGGGCTGGTGGGCGCTCTCCCCCGACGGCGTGCTCTACCGCTATCGGGAGTGGTACGGCTGCACGGGCACGCCCAACGTCGGGCTGCGCCTGACGCCCACCGCCATCGCGCAGGGCATCGCGCAGGCCGAGCGCGCGCACGAGTCCGGCCTGCACGTCACGGGCTATGCCGACCCCTCCATCTGGGACGGTTCGCGCGGCGAGAACATCGCCGAGCAGATGCAGCGCGAGGGCGTCTACTTCCTGCCCGCCGAAAACGCGCGCCTGCCCGGGCTGATGCAGGTGCACCGCCGCCTCGCCTTTGACGAAAACGGCTTCAGCTCCGTGCGCGTGTTCTCCACCTGCCGCGACTCCATCCGCACGCTGCCCGCGCTGTGCTATGACCGCCACCAGTGCGAGGACGTGGACACCTCCGCCGAGGACCACATCTACGACGAATGGCGCTACCTGATGATGGCGCACCCGCTGCCCGAGGCCGAAAAGCCGCGGCGCACGCGTACCTACTCGCCGTTGGAGTGACCCTGCGGGCGCACACCAACCCCCAGGAGGCCGTACCTGTATCCCTTTCCGCAGACGAAACGCCGCGCCGCACTCACCGCAGCTCCACTTCGCAGGCAGCACCCGTGCGGCGCCCCCAGGCCATGCGCCGCGCCGCACGCGCATCTACTCCTCGCTGGAATAACAGCGCGACCGTAAACATCCCCCCAGAAGGCCGTACCTGTTCCGGCGCCCGCAACCGAACCGCCGCGCCGCACAACGTGCAGCTGCCCTTAGCAGGAAACACACGTGCGGCGCCCCCACTGGAGAACCCCCGCAGCAGCCGAAACGGCTGCTGCGGGGGTTCTCCAGTGGGTTTTTTACGCGTTCTTGTAGACGTGTTCGTTGTTGTAGGCGATGTAGGCTCTGCCGTAGTTGCCCAGCTTGGCGTGCGCGCGGTCGCCGAAGGGGTCGTCCCAACGGCCGAAGCGGTCGGGATCCTCCAGGATCTGCTCACACAGTGTGATCATGTCGTCCACCAGCTCCACGGGCTGGGGCGTGAGGTTGTGCGCGGGGTAGAGCACGTCAAACTCGCCCTTGCGCGCGGCCAGCCGCACCAGGCTGTCGCGGAAGCTCTCCACGTTGCCCAGCGGGTGCTGCGCCATGAAGATCAGCGTGGGCGTGCGCACCAGGCTGTCGCCGGTGAACAGGATGCGGCGCTTTTTCTCCAGCAGCACGATGCAGCCGCCGCTGTGGCCGGGGGTGTGGATCACCTCCACCTCGTGTCCGCCGCCCAGGTCAAATACGTGGCCCTCCTGGATGGGCACCAGCTCGTAGTCCTTGTAGGGCGCGCTGTCCGCGGCGGTGTAGCCCGGGCCGCCGGCAGGGCCGTTCTCCTTGACGCTCTGATTGATCTCCAGCGTGGGCTCGTAGTCGTTTTCGTGGATGTACACGCGGTCAAACAGGAAGTTGCCCAGCGTGTGGTCGCCGTGGAAGTGGGTGTCCACCACGGTCAGCGGCTTGCCCGGCGCGAGGAACTCGCACAGTCCCTTCATGTCGCCCACGCCAAAGCCCGTGTCGATCAGCAGCGCGCTGTCCTGTCCCTCCACCAGGTAGCACAGCGTCGAGCAGCGCCCGGGGGACAGCAGCGACCAAACGCCCTTTTCCATCTCGATGACTTCCACAAACGGATCTGCTTCGTATCTCATGTCAAATCAACTCCTCCAGATAGCGGATGGACTCCGCCATTTTTTCAAAATGGTCCTGGGTGCCCTCGTGTGGGCCGTATTCCACGGTGACGTAGCCGTCAAAGCCGCGCGATTTCAGCAGCGGCAGGATCTTGCCAAAGTCCACCACGCCTTCCCCGTGCTGCGCGTTCCACATGCGGCGGCCCTCGCAGTCCACGTCGCCCGTCGTGGCGTTTTCGGGGTATTCGATGTCCTTGAGGTGCACGTGCGCCACCTCGTCCGCCAGCTTTTCGGCGAATTCCACCGGGCTTTCGCCCTGCGCCAGCATGTTGCCGGTGTCCAGGATCAGCCGCAGCCCGGGCGCGCCGTCCAGCAGCTTGCGCATCTGGGCGCTCGTCGCCATGGGCAGCAAGGGCGAGGGGAAATCCTCCACCATCACCGTCACGCCGTAGTCCGCCGCGTACTCCACGATGCTGCGCAGCGCGCGGGTCATCTTCTCCGCCGCCTCCTCGCGCGTCATGCGGGCGAGGTCCTCGGGCACCACGTTCTCCACGATCATCAGCTTGTGCGTGCCGTGCGCCAGCGCCGTGTGCACCGCCTGCTTGCCGCTCTCGATGGCCGCCTGCACGCCCGCCTCGTCGGGATCTGTCATGTGCACCCAGTGGATGTAGTCCGCGATGCGCAGCCCGGCATCCCGGCACAGCGCCAGCACCTCCTCGCGCGAGGCGAATCCCGCGTCCATGTCCGAAGCGTCGTAGGCCACAAAGCCCGCCGCCCGCGCCCGGGGGAACATCTCGGCAAAGGTCATCTTGCCCTGCCGCACGTCGTCCAGGATCTGCAGCGACATGAACGTCCACTTCATCTTGGGTCCGTTCTGCATGAGCCAACCTCCCTTTCTACAATGTATATCATAAGTATACGCCTGATTCCCGCTGCAAGTCAACCAAAAAGAGACTGGCGCGCGGGTGTGACGGTCCCGCGCGCCGGTCAACATGAGGAGGATTGTGTATTCCAACTGCCCGGATGTGTACGGGCTGGCTGGCTCAGGTCATTTGCACCCGCCCTTGCAGGCAGCGCAGTTGTGGGAGCAGGCCCACAGCTCTTCGGCCACGGGCGCCCAGCGCTCGGCGGTGTCCACGCACTTGCCGCACAGCGCGTCGGCGCTCTCGGGGTGCATCAGGTCGGTGGAGTGCGCGCCCGATGCGTCGACCATCTCCGTCAGCCTGCCGGGGTTGTCCAGCACGGGGCAGGGCCGCAGATGGTTCTCGTTGAAGGGCTGGTTGTCGTGATAGGCCATGAACAGCGGAGACTGGAAGGCCTCCAGCAGCGTCTTTTCCCGGATGTTGGAGTCCGAGTAATGGATGAACGCGCACGGCTCGATGTCGCCGTTGGCATTGATGTGCAGATAGCGCCGTCCGCCCGCGATGCAGCCCTGCACGTACTCGCCGTCGTTCCAGAAGTCCATCGTAAACAGCGGCTTGGTGCTGCGGTAGGCGCGGATGCGCTCGTACATCGCCCTGCGCTGCCCGGCGGTGGCCATCAGCTCGGGCACCGCGTCCACGCCCACGGGCATGTAGGTGAAGAACCACGCGAACTTCGCGCCCCACTCCACCATGCTGTCGAAGTATTCCTCCGAGCCGATCACGTCCACGTTCTTGCTGGTGTAGCAGCAGGACACGCCAAAGGGCAGCTTCTTGCGCTTGAGCAGCGCCATCGCGTCCATCACCTTGCGGTAGGTGCCCTGTCCGCGGCGGAAGTCGGTCTCTTCCTCAAAGCCCTCCACGGAGATGGCGGGCACGAAGTTCTTCACGCGCAGCATCTCGTCGGCAAATTCCTCGTCGATCAGCGTGGCGTTGGTAAAGGCGAGGAACACGCAGTCGGGGTGCATCTGACACAGCCGGATGACGTCCTTTTTGCGCACCAGCGGCTCGCCGCCGGAGTAGATGTACAGGTAGGTGCCCAGCTTCTTGCCCTGGCAGATGATGGAGTCCAGCTCCTCCAGCGTCATGTTGAGCTGGTTGCCGTACTCCGCCGCCCAGCAGCCGGTGCACTTGAGGTTGCAGGCGGAGGTGGGGTCCATCAGGATGGCCCAGGGGATGTTGCAGTTGTTCTCCTTGCGGCACTTCTCCTGCTGCTCCCAGCCGATGAAGTTTACGTTGAGTATGAAGTTGTTGAACAGCGTCTTGAGCACCTCACTGTCGATGTCCGTCCACAGCGAAGCGATGAGCTTGTGCCAGTTGGAATCCGGGTCGTGGATCACCTTGCGGATGACGTCGCGCTGCGGCGCCATCATGTCGCCCGCAAAGCGGTCCACCAGGTCCATCAGCTTGCCCATGTTGGTCTCGGGGTCCTTCTCCAGGTACTTGTAGGCCTGGTTGATGCCCATGGCCATGATTCGGTTCTTTACGCCCATATTCTGCGGTTTCTCCTTTCTGCTTCCTGTCTATGGAAACAGTATACCTTCGAGGGAAACCCCGCGCCATGGGCAAAAAAAGCGCGCCGTCCCAAATCCGAACAGCGCGCTTTTTTTGTATGAAATTGGGACAAAACCGCGAAACCGTCAAAATGCGCCCCTCAGCCCCCGCGCCCGAAGCGCAGCAGCAGCCCGCGGATGTCCTCCTCCCTGAGCATGCACAGCCTGTCGCAGACCTGCTGCGCGTCCTCGGCCATGCCGCCGTCCAGCCAGTCCATCAGGATGCCGCCCACGCCGTGCGCCAGCAGCCGCAGCACGAACCGCGCGTCCTGCTCCGACACGCCCTCCCGGCGCGCGGTGCTCTCAATGTAGCCCCACATCGCGTATTCCACCACCCGCAGCATGTACCGCTCCAGCTGCTCGCGCGAGATGGAGTGCACCGTGTTGCGCATCAGCGCGCGGTCCTCCAGCGCGGCGTGCATCAGCCGCAGCAGCGCGCCCTGCCAGTCGCGGTCGCGGCAGCTCTCCTCGATGAGCTGCTGTGTGCGCCTGTCGAACATCCAGCCCACCAGCTCATAGATGTCGTGAAAATGGTAGTAAAAGGTCTGCCGCTTGACGCCGCCCGCCGCGCACAGCTCCGTGACGGTGATGTCGTCCAGGCGCTTCTTCTCCAGCAGCCCGCCCAGCGCCTCCGCCAGCGCATACTTGGTCAGATCCGACATGCCGCTACCTCCCCTTTCTCACCGCAAACTGCGACGCCGCCGCAGCCGACGCCGCCGCAAGCGCGGGCAAAATGCCCCACGCGCCCGCAAAATGCACAAGCACAGGCGTCCCAAACAGCACCGCGCCCGCCGCCTTGTCCCACAGCGTGTGGGGCGGCGTGGCGTTTCCCTTCCGCAGCCGCAGCGCGAGCGCGAGCAGGCGCGCCTCCGCGATGATCCCCGCCCAGACCAGCATCCAGGCGGGATAGGCGCACATCCGCAGCAGCGCCACCAGCAGCGCGGCAAAGAACACCGCGTCGGCCGCGCTGTCCAGCTTTGCGCCGCGCTCCGTGGACCCCTGCCGCGACGCGCGGGCAAAGGGCCCGTCCAGCGCGTCCGTCAGCCCCAGCGCGGCGTAGAGTGTCCAGAACGCCGCGCCGTCCGGCCGCAGCGCGAACAGGGCCGGGCTGCACACCAGCCGGATCAGCGTCAGCGCATCGGCAAGCCATCTCAATATGGTCTCTCCTCTCAAAATACACTTCGCCCCGGCACGCGGGCAAACGGCGTTCCGGGGCGGGAAAAATCGTCAGGCGGCAGGCTCTGCCGGAGATTTGGGCTTGCGGCACAGCGCGCTGCGCAGGTAGCAGACGGTCATCAGCAGGCTGCACATCACCCAGCCCATCGGGTAGGCCAGCGACATGCCCACCAGCGAATTGCCCAGCAGGGAGTTTGCCAGCAGGTACAGCTGGCGGAACACCACGAAGGAGCCCAGCATGATGACCGTGGGGATCTTGGCGTTGCCGATGCCGCGCAGCGCGCCCGCATAGATCTGGTTGACGCAACACAGCAGGTAGAAGGGCGTGATGATGTGTACAAAGCGCACGCCGTAGTCCAGCACCTCGGGTTCGCTGGTGAACAGGCGCATCAGCGGCCGCGCGAACACCATCGCCACCACGCCCAGCATCGCCGACACGATCAGCGAGATGGCCATCGCCTGATTCACGCCCTTGCGCGCGCGCTCCATCTGCCCCGCGCCGAAGTTCTGCCCCACGAAGGTGGTGCTGGCCATCGCGACGGCCTGCATCGGGATGAGCACAAAGGAATCCAGCTTGTTGTAGCTCGACCAGCCCGCCATGCACGCCGAGCCGAAGTAGTTGATGTAGCTCTGCACGAACACGTTGGAAAAGGAGGTCACCGCCTGCTGGATGGAGGTGGGCAGGCCGATGGCCAGCACGCGCTTCAATGTATCGCGCTCCACCTTCAGGCGCGACCAGCGGATGCCGTAGGGCGCGTCGGTGTGCGACAGCGAGTAGAGCACCAGCAGCGCGGAGATGAACTGCGCAAGAATCGTGGCGCACGCGACGCCCGCCACGCCCATCTGGAAGCCCAGCACAAACAGCAGGTCAAACACGATGTTCAGCAGCGCCGAGGTGACCAGGAAGTACAGCGGCCGCTTGCTGTCGCCCACTGCGCGCAGTATGCCGCTGCCCATGTTGTAGATGAGCAGGCCGGTGATGCCCGCAAAGTAGATGGTCAGATAGAGCTTGGCCGCGTCGAACACGTCCTCGGGGGTGTCCATGAAGTAGAGCATGGGCGTCACGATGAGCACGCCCGCCACCGTAGCGATTCCGCAGGCGATGAACGTGATGACCATCGTGGTCTGCACCGCATCGCGCAGCTTTTTGTTGTCGTGCGCTCCGTAGGCCTGCGAGATCACCACCGAGGCGCCCATCGACAGGCCGTTGGCCAGGCCCACCAGCATGTTGATGATGCTGCCCGTGGAGCCGACGGCGGCCAGCGCCTCCTTGCCCACGAACTGCCCCACCACGATGGTGTCCACCGTGTTGTACATCACCTGAAACAGCTGCCCCACCATCATCGGCACGGCGAACTGCAGCAGCAGCTTCCAGATCGTGCCCTGCGTCATGTCCGCGTCGCTGCGGCTGCGCAGCGCACGCCGCTGTCTCCACGCCCTCAGCCTTTGCATCATATTGAATCCGCGCCCCCTTGCGTGTTTGTTTATCTGGTGAAACGTTTACGCATCCCAGTGTCTGTTCTTTCAGTATATCACCCCTGCAAAAATAAAGCAATGCACGGCAGTGCGATTCCTCTGCTTCACTCTTGCGCAGCCCACTGCGGTACAGTATAATGGAGCGGGAAAATCGAGTCTGGGAGGGCTAAAATGAAGCTGAGCATTCAAAATGACGGGATCTGGTATCATGGCTCCAACGCACGGTTTGACATCCTGCGGGCGGGCAGCACCGTCACACAATGGAAAGAACTGGCAGAAGCGTTCTCGCACAAGCCGTCCTGCCTTGGCTGCGATGACGATGGTGTGATCACGCACAACGGCACGGAGCAGGGAATTCTGTACTGCATCGACGAACCCGTTTCCGTCGGCGCCGACCTCTATCCCCATCCCCGTACGACGATGGATGAGAATGCGGAGTTCATCACCCGGCGTCCTCTGAAGGTCAGGTTCCTGAGAAAAGTGGAAATTACAAAGGAGAGAGACAGATGAAAAAACATGCGCTGTGCGCGCTGGGGGCGGCCTGCCTTTGGGGGCTGATCGGGCTGTTTACGCGCAATCTGTCCGCGCTGGGCTTTGCCTCGGGCGACACGCTGATCGTGCGGTGCGCGGTGGCGGCGGCGCTGTTCGGGCTGCTGCTGCTCGTGCGCGAGCGGAAGGGCTTCCGCATCCGCCTGCGCGACCTGTGGTGCTTCCTGGGCTCGGGCGTCTGCAGTCTGCTGTTCTTCACGTTCTGCTACTTTCAGGCCATCGAGCGCATGGAGATGTCGGTGGCGGCGATTTTGCTGTACACCGCGCCCATCTTTGTGATGCTGATGAGCGCGGTGGTGTTCCGCGAGAGGATCACGGCGCGCAAGGGGCTGGCGCTTGCGGTGGCGTTCGCGGGCTGCTGCCTGGTGTCGGGCGGCGGCGGGAAGCTGACGGGCGCGGGGCTGCTCTACGGGCTGGGCGCGGGCTTTGGCTACGCGCTGTACTCGATTTTCGCGCGGCTGGCGCTGGACCGGGGCTATTCCAGCACGACGGTCAACTTCTACTCCTGCCTGTTCTCCTGCGTCGGGGCGTGCCTGATCTGGGGGCTGCATCCGTTTGCGCTTGCGGCATCGAGCTGGACGGCGGCGGGGCTGTCGGTGGGCATCGGCGTGGTGTGCTGCTTTCTGCCCTATCTGCTCTACACCTACGCGCTGACGGGCTGTGAGCCCAGCCGGGCGTCCATCCTCTGCACCGCGGAGCCCGTTGTGGCGGCGGTGATGGGCGTTGCGGCGTTTGGCGAACCCATGACGCCGGGCATCGCGGCGGGCATGGCGCTGACCATCGGCGCCATCGCGCTGCTCAACCTGCCCGCGCGCGGAAAGGAGGCCGCCCATGGCTAAAAAGACGCGCAACACCCGCGGGCGCATCGTGTCCGCCGCGTGGAAGCTGTTCTACGAGCAGGGCTACGAGGACACCACCGTCGAGGAGATCATCGAACAGTCGCACACCTCCAAGGGCAGCTTCTACCACTACTTTGACGGCAAGGACGCGCTGCTGAGCACGCTGAGCCTGCTGTTTGACGAGAAATACGAGGAGCTGCGCGACACGCTCGATCCCGACACCCCCGCGATGCAGCAGCTGCTGTACCTCAACGCCGAGCTGTTCGGCATGATCGAGAACAGCATCTCCATGGAGCTGCTGGCGCGGCTGCTGTCCACGCAGCTGACCACCAACGGCGAAAAGCATCTGCTGGACCACAGCCGCGTCTACTACAAGCTGCTGCGCGCCATCATCGCCAAGGGGCAGGAGAAGGGCGAGCTGACCGACCGCATGAGCGTGAGCGAGATGGTCAAGCTCTACGCACTGTCCGAGCGCGCGCTGATGTACGACTGGTGCCTGTGCGGCGGCGAATACTCCCTCAAGGCCTACGCCGCGCAGGTGCTCCCCGCCTTCCTCAGCGCGATGAACGCATAAAATTACAAAAATACTTGTTCAACGTATTTTTCCATGATTTGATTTTCGTCCAGTATATATTTGCGTATATACTGGACTTTTTCATTGCTTTCTCGCTATATCGTACAGTATATAGTCTATACTTCGTTCTGTATTGCGTACTGGTTTTGTGCATGCTATAATAGGCCCTGTTATTCATCGGAATGGAGGCGTTTTTCCTATGACTTCCGGACAGATCGGCATGATCGTCACCATCGCCGTCTACCTGATCGGCATGATCGCGATCGGCGTGTACTACTCCCGGCGCGGGGGCTCGGGCTCCTCGTCGGACTTCTTCCTGGGCGGGCGCAAGGTGGGCCCGCTGGTCACGGCCATGAGCGCCGAGGCCTCGGACATGTCCAGCTGGCTGCTGATGGGCCTGCCGGGCGTGGCGTACCTCTCCGGCATCGCGGACGCGGGCTGGACGGCCATCGGCCTTGCGGTGGGCACCTACCTCAACTGGCTGCTGGTGGCCAAGCGCCTGCGCCGCTACACCATCGCGGCGGGCAACGCCATCACCATCCCCGAGTTCTTCTCGCGCCGCTACCGCGACAACAAGAACCTGCTGGCCTGCATCGCGGCCATCGTGATCCTGGTGTTCTTCATCCCCTACACCGCGTCGGGCTTTAAGGCCATCGGCACGCTGTTCAACAGCCTGTTCGGCGTCAACTACCACGCGGCGATGATCCTGGGCGCGCTGGTGGTGATCGGCTACACGGTGCTGGGCGGCTTCCTTGCCGTGTCCACCACGGACCTGATGCAGTCCATCGTGATGACCATCGCGCTGGTGGCCATCGTGTTCTTCGGCGTCGTCTGCTCCGGCGGCTGGAACGCCGTTGCGGAGAATGCGCAGGGCCTTGCGGGCTATCTGAGCATGACGCAGCTGCACGACCTGGCCAGCGGCTCCGCCTCGCCCTACGGGTTCCTCACCATCGTCTCGACGCTGGCCTGGGGCCTTGGCTACTTTGGCATGCCGCACATCCTGCTGCGCTTCATGGCCATCCGCGATGAGCGCGAGCTGCCCACCTCCCGCCGCATTGGCTCCATCTGGGTGGTCATCTCCATGTCCGTGGCGATCCTGATCGGCGTCATCGGCAACGCCGCGTCCAAGGCGGGCGCGCTGCCGCTGCTGGCCTCCAGCGCGGAGTCCGAGACCGTGCTCATCCAGTTTGCGCTGCTGCTGAGCCAAAACGGCATCCTCGCGGCGCTGCTGGGCGGCCTGGTCATCGCGGGGATCCTGGCCAGCACGATGTCCACCGCGGACTCGCAGCTGCTCACCGCCGCCTCCGCCGTGTCCCAGAACCTGCTGCAGGACTGCTTCAAGATCAAAATGAGCACCAAGACCTCCATGCTCACGGCGCGGCTTACGGTCGTGGCGATCTCGCTGATCGCCGTGTTCCTCGCCTGGGACCCCAACAGCTCGGTGTTCAAGATCGTGTCGTTCGCGTGGGCGGGCTTTGGCGCGGCGTTCGGCCCCGTGGTGCTGTTTGCGCTGTTCTGGAAGCGCAGCAACAAGTGGGGCGCGCTGGCCGGCATGGTGTCCGGCGGCGTGATGGTGTTCGTGTGGAAGTTCCTCGTCCGGCCCATCGGCGGCGCGTGGAACATCTACGAGCTGCTGCCCGCCTTCCTGGTGGCCAGCATCGCCATCGTGGCCGTCTCGCTGCTCACCGCCGCCCCTTCCAAGGAGATCTGCGACGAGTTCGACGCGGTCAAGACCATCCGCTGATCCAAGCATACAAAAAAGACGCCTGTATCCGGCGTCTTTCAGCCTGTCAAAAAACAGGCATGTGCTCCCCGGGGATGCATGAAGGGGCCGCAGCCCCTTCATCTTCAATCCGCAGGCGGGGGCGTGTACCCCGCCGAGGAGCGATTTTCTGTACGCTAGGAAAGAATAAGCTGGACGA
>JAXEXP010000060.1:0-7956 GCA_034113365.1 Candidatus Spyradocola sp. | reverse complement strand
CACCAGCACCAGCACCGTGCTCACCACCGCAAACACCAGCGACACGGCAAAGGTGTACCACACCGTCTGCTTGGCGCGCTCGTGCTGCTTTGCGCCCAGGTTCTGGCCCACCATCGCGCCGCCCGCCTGCGAGATGCTCTGCGAGAAGATCTCCAGGAACTTGTGCAGCTTGTTGCCCACGCTGTTGGTGCCCGAGGCGATCAGTCCGTAGGCGTTGATGGAGGAGTTGACCCACAGCATGGAGATGCGCACCAGTATGCTGCGCGCCGCCTGCGGGATGCCCAGCCCCAGTATGATCTTCAGCGGCGCCCAGCGCAGCTTGAAGTAGTCCCACTTCATCTCAAACCCGAACTGCTTGCGGTTGCGGTACATGAAGAGGAACGCCGCGAGGAAGGAGGCCGCCTGCGAGAAGGTGGTGGCAATGGCCGTGCCCGCCGCGTCCATGCGGAACACGATCACCAGCAGCAGGTCCAGCACGATGTTGACCGTCGCCGCCACAATGATGAAGATCATCGGCTGCTTGGACTCGCCCATGCCGCGCAGGATGCCGCACACCGCGTTGTAGCCGAACACGAACGGCATGCCCAGCGCCGTGATGATCAGATAGCTCTCGGCCTGCGCATAGGCCTCCGGCGGGCAGTTGAGCAGCGCGAGCAGCTGCGCGCGCAGCAGCAGCGTGGCCACCGTGAACACCAGCGAGGAGAGCATCATCAGGCTCAAAAAGCTGCCGATGGCCTCGCGCTGCTCCTTGTCTCGCTTGGCGCCCGCCAGCTGGGCGATGTAGATCTGCCCGGCCGAGGCAAACGCCATCGCCACGGGCGATAGAAAGTCGGACAGCTCGCCGCCGATGGACACGCCTACCGTGCCCGTCGTGCCCACGAATTGTCCGATCACCATCAAGTCCACAATGGAATAGAGCTGCTGGATCAGGTTGGTCAGCAGCATGGGCAGCGAGAAGAGCAGCAGCCCCTTGAGCACCGGCCCCTGCGTCAGATCGCGCCCCACGCGCTTTGGTGCGGCCTGCATTTGGTTCATTCCTCCCCAATATCTTTGTCATTTTCTATCAGTATGCGCTCTTTTATTTGACAAGGGAAGTACATTTCTGTTACCATAGCGGTAACGAATGGTTGACACCCGGAGGAGATGGAGCCATGAACGACAAGCAGATCCGCGCCTTTCTGGCGGTGGCGCAGCAGGGCAGCTTCAGCCGCGCGGCGGAGGGGCTGTACCTGTCCAAGCAGGGCCTGATGAAGCAGGTGGACGCGCTGGAGAAGGAGCTGGGCTTCCGGCTGCTGCTGCGCGGGCCCGCCGGCGTCACGCTCACGCCCGCGGGGCGGGAGTTCTCGCTGCACGCCGCGCGCCTGACCGCCCGCATGGAGCGCGCGGTGGAAAAGTGCCGCCGCATCGCGGAGAATAGCACGTGCTGCGCATCAGCTCGCCGCCCCACCCGCGCCTCATCCTCGAGCGCGCCATCGACACCTTCGCCCGGCAGTACCCCGACATCCGGCAGGAGGTGCTGCTGCGCAGCGGCGACGGCGGCCAGCTCGACGCGCTGCTCGCGGGCGACGCGGACGTGGCCGAGTGCACCGTGCGCCCTGACTACGACCGCCCTGGCGTGGGGATGGTCACGCTCGCGCGCCAGCCCTACCGCTGCCTCGTGGCCGCCTCCCACCCGCTCGCGGGCGAGCGCGCCGTGACGCTGGAGCAGCTGCGCGCCTGCCGCGTCGCCGTCAACCGGCTGGATTCCTGCCAGGACCTGGTCGAGGCGCTGCAGGCCCTCGGCCCGCTGCCCGCCATCGAGGAGCGCCAGGGCGACGAGGTGCCCTTCATATTCAACTTCTGCCTGGGCCAGGGCGTGTACGTGACCAAGGCCTACTTTGCCGCGTCGCTCACGCCCATGGTGGCGCTGCCCCTCACCCCGCGCATCGTCTCGCAGATCGGCCTGTACTACCTCGAGCCGCCCACCCCGACCGTGGAGGCCTTCCTCTCCGTCGTGCGCGCGCTCTACCCCCTGCGCGAGGGCGACGCCCCCGCCTGAGCGCAGAAAAAGCATGAAGCGCCCGCCCCGCCGCATATCTATAAAGCGGAGCTATGCCCCGCAAACCGGAAAACCGTGGAGGGAGCGATCGCCATGCTGGAAGCGCTGTTTCTTGCGCTGTCGGAGTGCTATTTCTTTCTATCGTATGTCTCGGGCCGCAACGCCTTTCCGCCGCGGCTCACGCCCGCGCAGGAGCGCGACTGCATCGACCGCATGAGCGCAGGCGACGAGGACGCGCGCCGCATGCTCATCGAGCACAATCTGCGCCTGGTGGCGCACGTGGCGGGCAAATACCGCAGCACGGGCCTGGAGAACGACGACCTCATCTCCATCGGCACCATCGGCCTCATCAAGGCCGTGAGCACCTTTTCGCCCGAAAGCGGCACCGCCCTTGCCACCTACGCCGCAAGATGTATAGAAAACGAGATCCTGATGGTGCTGCGCGCGGGCAAAAAGCGCAGGCGCGAGGTGTCCATGCAGGAGCCCGTCGGCGCGGACAAGGAGGGCAATGAGCTGACGCTGCTGGACATACTGGGCACCGAGAGCGGCGAGGTGGAGGAGGAGGTCGAGCGCCGCAGCAGCGCCGTGCGCGTGCGCAGCCTCATCCGCACCGCGCTGCTGCCCCGCGAACGCCTCGTGCTCGAGCTGCGCTATGGCCTGAGCGGCGACGCCCCCGCCGCCCAGCGCGAGGTCGCCCAGGCCCTGGGCATCTCGCGCAGCTACGTCTCCCGCATCGAAAAGCGCGCCATTGAGAAGCTCGCGCAGGCCTTCCAGGAGGAAAGCTGAGCGTCAGCGTTCCCAGCTGCTGCGCAGCGTCCGCAGAAACAGCTCGTTCAGCTCGTCCCATTTGGCGGCGGGTCCGTCCGGAAGGGCCCGGATGCGCCCGTCGATTTCCGCCATCGAGGCGACCAGGTAGTCGTTGAGTACGTCGATGCGCCCGCCGAAGCCCAGCTCCGAGGTTTCCGCCTTGCGGCGCAGCAGATCGGTCACCACCGGGACCAGCTCGGCGTCCAGGCAGGCCTGCGCCAGCTCCGCAAAGCACATGGGCGGCGGCGACTGCCTTTCCAATATCCAGCGGCAGGCCAGAACGGGCCGCAGCACATAGAAATACTTTTTCAGCCTGACCGCGTCGCCCCGCAGGTAGGCTTGGTATTGCTTTTTTGCCATGCTCAGGTAATGACAGAGCCCGGTTTTCATCAGGAAAAAGCGGTCGATCACCGCGGAGATCTCCGCCCACTCCGGCGTGG
Source organism: Candidatus Spyradocola sp. (assembly GCA_034113365.1). Lineage (GTDB taxonomy): Bacteria > Bacillota > Clostridia > Christensenellales > UBA1750 > Spyradocola. The sequence goes on along the minus strand of JAXEXP010000060.1, from coordinate 4,671 downwards.
TTTTGTAGAGGATGGGGGAGCTGCTCCATTCGAATACCGTCGGGTTGGATCGGTGCAACAGCCGCAGCGTCTTTTGCAGATCCCAGCCGTTGATGTCCAGCGTATCGTCCAGCTGCCACTCGATGACGTCGCGGGTCTTATCCAGCCGCAGATAGTGCTCCGGCTGCCGCACATAGACGAAGCGGACGTCGTAATCGCTGTCGGGCGAGGCGAAGCCCCACGCGCGGCTGCCCGACTCCACGCAGTGCAGGATGCGCACGTGCTCGCGCGCCTCGATCTCCCGCAGCTTGGCGGGGATGATCTCCTGTGTCAGCCTCTGATGTTCCGTCATTTGTCCTCCTTCCGCAAGAGCTGGCTCTATCGCCGAAACTCTCGATTCGCGGTGGCTTCTTTGTATGTAAACGCTCAGAATTTGGGGTTAGGCTTCCTTTCGCCAGAAACGTGCCATAACTTCCACGAATACTAAAGAGAAGCTATATCAGTACAGCGGCAGATCGCCCGTCAGCTCGTCGGCGCGGTCGATGGGCAGCGGCTCGAAGGCCAGGCAGGTGTAGGTGGGCTGGCCGTGGAATTCCGTCATGCCCGCGTCGCAGATCAGCGCGCACAGGATGCCGCGCTCGCGCGCCTTGCAGTCCAGCTCCAGCAGCGCCTCCTCGGAGTCCACGTAGACGCACACCTTGGCCTCGCCCTTTTGGAACCACGCGGACAGCGGCGTCTCGGGCTTGCCCGCGGCGTCCAGCAGCGCGTCGGCGCCGTCGCTGCGGATGTCCGCCAAACGATTCTCGCGCGCCAGCGCCATCAGCACGGCGTTTACGCACGCATGCCCCGCCTGCGCCGCGATCTTGCCCTTGCGCATCTTCAGATCCCGCCGCATCACGATCATCTGCTTGGATTCATACATGTTCTATCGCTCCTTTTGTGCTTTCCACGGACGGCCCTTGCCCATCCAGCCCATGCTGCGCCAGTATTCCGCCTCGCACGGGTCAGAGCCCCAGCCCGCCTGCTGCATCATGCGCATCATAAAGAACGTCATCCGCGTCCAAAGCCCTGCGCGCGGCGGATTCTGCGCGGACAGTTTGCGGCTCAGCGACTTAACGTCGCGCTCGATGCGCGCCCTGTTTTTGTCCGACACCATGTCCCAGTTCATCGCCTGGATCGCCTTGCCGTAGCCCAGCACGCTCGGCACGCCCCAGTAGCGCAGCGCCTGTTTGACGTCCTTGACCGCGCCGCCCGCGCCCGCGCCCGCTGCCGTGGACACCACCAGCGCGCGCTTGCGGAACATGCACCCCGCCGGCCGGTGCGACATCCACCGCGTAAACGTCAGGTCGAGGAAGGACTTCATCGGCGCAGAGGCGTGCATGCAGTAGGTGGGCGTGGTGAAGATCAGCACGTCCGCGGCGTCCAGCGCGTCCAGCAGCACGCGCTTTTCCGCGTAAAAGGGGCAGTTTTCGTCGCCCTTCAGGCAGCGGTAGCAGCCCAGGCAGAAGTGCGGCAGCGCCCCCGGCAGAAAGAACTCGCGCACCTCGTTGTCCCCCGCGATGCCCTGCGCCGCCCTGCGGCCGATGGTGCAGCTGCTGCCCACATGGTTCTGCCCGTGGATCAGCACGATCTTCATTTGCAGACACTCCCTTCCTGCCGGATGCGCAGCGCCATGTACGGCTTGCCCGGCAGCTCAATCCTGAACTTGCCGCAGTGCACGCCCGCGTCGCGCACCGTGCCCTCCCACGTGTCGATGACCTCCACGCGCAGCGGCGTCTCGTCGTCAAAGTGGAATTCGCGGAACGACGGCCGCATGAAGCTGAAATAGATCAGGAAATACAGCCCGTGCCCGTCCTCCTGCGGCACGGCGCAGGTGCAGTCCCACGACAGGGGATAGGGCCTCAGCCCTACGCCGGGCGTCTGCTCCATGATGCGCCGCAGCAGCCCGAAGCGCTTGGGACTCTCGCCGCGCAGCACGCCGCCGTGCGACCACCACAGCACGTTTTCGGGGCAAAGGTAGGTCTCGCCGTGGCCCGGATAGCCGCCCCGGCACGCCGCCTCCCAGAACCTGCGCAGCATCTCCTCGCCGGAGATGTTGCCCCAGCCGTGCTGGATATTGCCCTCGTAGGCGATCTCGTCCAGCACCACGGGCTTGCGGTAGCGCTCGCGCAGCGCGTCGGTCACCTCCGCCGTCTTGTACAGGTCCACCCGCTGGATGGAGCAGTGCGTGATCCACGGCCGGCTGTGGTCGTAGGGGTGGATGCACTGGTGGATGGAGCGCAGGTGGCGGTAGGGGTCGAGCTCGCAGATCAGCGCCGCGTAGTGCTCCCAGTCCGCCACGGTCTTGGCGCGCATGATGTCGTACTCGTTGGCCAGCGACCACCACACGTTGCGGTACGCCGAGAACCGCGCCAGCACGTAGCGCCAGTACAGGTCGTCCTGCTCCCGCGTCATGCAGGAGAAGCCCCAGCGGTCGTAGGGGTGCATCACGATCAGGTCGGCCTCGATGCCCATCTTTTGCAGCGCCAGTATGCACTTTTCCAGATGCCGGAAGTGCTCCGGGTTGAACCGCGTGAAGTCCCAGTGGTTGCCCTCGGTTTTGCCGGTGTAGTCGTTGAAGTTCTCGCTCGTCAGCACGGACGAGTCCATCGGCGTGCCCTCGTAGGGGTAGGAGCGCGGCTCGCCCAGGTTGTAGTCGTAGTGCTTGGGCAGCAGGCAGAAGCGGATCTTGTTGAACGCGCTGTGCCGCAGCGTGTCCAGCGTCTGCTTTACGCGCGCGTCGTCCTGCAGCGCCCACACATAGCACGTCGTGCCGATGGAATAATACGGCGTGCCGTCCTCGTAGGCAAAGTGCCAGGTGTTGTGCACGCGCACCGGCCCGTGGTTGCCCGAAGCGGCGGGGGAGACGGTGAAACTCCCCGCAACGGGCCCGTCCAGAAAGCTCGCCGTCACGCAAAACGCGTACTTCCCCTCAAACGACGGCATGAACCGCACGACATACCTGCCATCTCCATCATAGAACCCCTCCGCGCGCACGGTCTCGCCGCCGCCGGTGAATTCCCCGCGGATCCATTGCTCCACGAACGGGTTGCCGTCCTGCGGCCCGCACAGCCGCACCTCCTGCACGCCCCAGCGCTCCACATTGTTCAAAAATTCCATCTGCGGCATAAAAAAACACTCCCCGCTGCCGTATTTTCTACCATTATAGCAGAATCCGCCGCGCTTGCACAGAGCATAGAGCCGCCCCGTCGCGCGCAAACTAGGCAAAACGCATGAGGAGGCGCATCCATGAATCCCTTTGATCTTCCCACATCCCCGCTGGACAAGCTGTTTGAGGACTGGAACCGCATCTTTCCCCAGCCCTACGACAAGCGCACCGTCAACCCCTACACCCGCACGCGCGTGATCCTGATGAACGGCACGGAGTTCGAGTCCGTGTGGTTCACGCACCAGTTCAGCAGAGCCTGCGCAAACGACGACCTGCGCCGCGAGCTGGCGCTGTGCCGCCGCGTCACGCAGCAGCGGCAGAAGAAGCTCTCCATGCTAAAGCCCATCGACGAGCCGATCCTGGAGACCACCATCGGCTACGAGCAGCTGGCCGTGGACCTGACCGCCCGCATGGCGCAGGAGGAGACTGACCCCAACGTCAAGGCCGCGCTGGACTTTGCGCTGCTGGAGGACTTCGACCACCTCTACCGCTACGCGAACCTGCTGGACATGGAGTCCGGCGTGCACGCGGAGGACCTGGTGGGCCGCTACACCGAGATCATGCCCGCGCGCCCCACCATCGCCGAGCACCGCGACCCCAGAGATTCCATCAACGCGCCCATCGACGGCAAGACCGCCAATCCGCTGACCCGGCTGCACGTGGGCATCATCACCGCCGCCGAGCAGCAGACCATGAACTTCTACATGAACGTCGGCTCTACCTACACCTCCGACCTGGGCCGCAGGCTCTATCAGGAGATCGCGCTGATCGAGGAGCAGCACGTCAGCGAGTACGGCAGCCTGACCGACCCCAACGTCACGCAGCTCGAGAGCCTGCTGCTGCACGACTACACCGCATGCTACCTCTACTTCTCCTGCATGAACGACGAGCCCGACGCCGCCATCCGCCACATCTGGGAGCACGGCTTTGAGCAGAGCGCGGCGCAGCTGCAGGCCTCCGCCCGCCTGCTGGAGCAGTACGAGGGCAAGCAGTGGCAGCAGGTCATCCCCGACGGGACCTTCCCGCCCGCGCTGTCGCTCGGCCCCAACGTCGAGTACGTCCGCAGTGTGATCGCGGGCACCGTCCACAACACGCGGCAGGTCGCGGGCTACGCCGACGTGCGCACGCTGCCCGCCGATAACCGCTTCTTCCGCTACCAACAGGCCGTCAATCCCGACGCGGGCGACGTCCCCAGCCACCAGACCATCCGCCAATACCTAGCCAGCCACGACGGGGACTACCGCTGGGAGACCGCCCCCAACCCCATCGAGGCGCTGCGCAACCGCAAGGTGGACAACACCACCCTCGGCCGCAAATGACAAAAAAGGCGCGCATCGCGTGCCTCAGCCTGTCGACAAAGTCGACAGGCTCGAAAAAGATGAAACCTCATCTTTTCCGAATTGCAGAAAAATTCGCGCACGGCCTTGCCGCACACGAATTTTTCTGTATCGGAAGCGATTTTCCATCTGCAAATAGTTAGGGAA
>JAXEXP010000059.1:0-7512 GCA_034113365.1 Candidatus Spyradocola sp. | reverse complement strand
GCTTTCGTGGTGCGAGAAACAGGACTTGAACCTGCATGAAGGAACCTTCACTAGTACCTGAAACTAGCGCGTCTGCCAATTCCGCCATTCTCGCTGGTGGAAGGGGATGGATTCGAACCATCGAAGTCTGCGACGGCAGATTTACAGTCTGCTCCCTTTGGCCACTCGGGAACCCTTCCATAATGAAGTATTCGGTTGTCAATCAGGTAAGTGGAGCTGGCGATGGGACTTGAACCCGCAACCTTCTGATTACAAATCAGATGCTCTGCCAATTGAGCTACACCAGCATAAGATTTGTTTTGCGTTCCCATCTCCGAGGAGAAAGTGGCGACGCGGAAGGGGCTCGAACCCTCGACCTCCAGCGTGACAGGCTGGCGTTCTAACCAACTGAACTACCGCGCCATACCTATGGTGGGCCTTCAGGGACTTGAACCCCGGACCGATCGGTTATGAGCCGACTGCTCTGACCAACTGAGCTAAAGGCCCAAGCACTAAAGGCACTTAAGAATATTGTGGTGACTCCGAGGGGAATCGAACCCCTGTTACCACCGTGAAAGGGTGGTGTCTTGACCGCTTGACCACGGAGCCAAGTTAAGAGGGCTGGTCGGGGTGAAGGGATTTGAACCCCCGGCCCCATGCTCCCAAAGCACGTACGCTACCAAGCTGCGCTACACCCCGGTCGCTCGTCACCCGCCGTCGTTCCCGACGACGTTGTATATAATACTACATCGCCGGGAATTTGTCAACACCTTTTTTGAGTTTTTTTGTTTTTTCTGTCCGTTTCGCGGAAAAAGCGCCAGATCCCGGGCTTTTTACAGCGTCAGGTACCGGATGGGCGCGCCGCAGGGCAGAGCATCCGCAAGCTCGCCCGCGCGGCGAAGCAGCTCGTCCTCCGCGCCCTGTTCCGTCACCAGCGCAAATTCGTCGGCAAAGGTCTCGCCGTCCAGCTGCACAAAGCGCGCCTGCGGGAACACCGCCAGCACCTTGCCGCGCGCTTCGTCGGTCAATGCCGCGGTCACGCGCAGGAACAGATGCAGCTCGCGGGTGAAGGAGGGCAGCGCAGGCAGGTCCCCGCGCTCGATGCGCCCGCCCGCTTTCCTCGGGTGGCGCACAATGTCCAGCACGTCGCCGCACACCGCGCTCGCCGTGGGCGCCGTGCCCGCGCCCCTGCCATAGAACATCACGTCGTCCACGCGATCGCCGTGCACCATCACCGCGTTGAACACGTCGTTGACGCAGGCCAGCGGGTGCGCGTCGGGCAGCATCGCGGGCGCAACGGAGGCGCGCCAGCCCTCGTCCAGCAGCTCCGCCATGCCCAGCAGCTTCACCGCACGGCCCAGCTCCCGCGCGTAGAGCATGTCCTCGCGCGTCAGCTTGTCGATGCCCTCGCTCTGGATCGCGCTGTCGTCCAAAGGCGTTCCGAACGCCACGTGCGCCAGTATGCAGATCTTGCGCCGCGCGTCCCAGCCCAGCACGTCCGCGGAGGGGTCGGCCTCGGCGTAGCCCTTCTGCTGCGCCTCCTTGAGCGCCGTCTCAAAGGAAACGCCGCCCTCGCGCATGCGGGTGAGGATGTAGTTGGTGGTGCCGTTGAGTATGCCCGCCACGCGCGTGAGCCGGTTGGCGCCCAGATCCTCTTCGATGGGCTTGATGACGGGGATGCCGCCGCCGCAGGACGCCTCGTAGCGCAGCCGCACGCCTTTTTCCGCCGCGATGGCCTCCAGCTCCGTGCCGCAGATCGCGATCAGCTCCTTGTTGGAGGTCACCACGTGCTTGCCGTTCTCCAGCGCCGCCTTGACGAATTTGTAGGCCAGCCCCTTGCCGCCCATGCACTCGACCACGATGTCGATGTCCGGCGCGGCATAGACCTCCTGCGCGTCCTTGGTGAACAGGTTTTTGTAGCTTACGTCAAACTCGCGCAGGTCGCACACCCTGCCAAGCTCTATCTTCTCGCCCGCGCGGGCCGCCAGCACGTCCGCGTTCTCCAGCAGTATGGACGCAACGCCGCTGCCCACCACGCCGTGGCCGATGATGCCAACCTTCGCCATGTTTCTACTCCTCCGACCAAAAAACTTATGTTTTGCCTATTATACTTCCTCGATGACCACTCTATCAAGCATTTCTTCGTAAAGTGAGCGCGTGAGCAGCTGCGTGCCCTCGGTGGTGACTGCCGCCGTGCCCGCCGCGACGCCCCTGCGGAAGATGCCGAGCAGGTCCTCGCCCAGCGCCAGCCCGTGCAGAAAGCCCGTGACCATGCTGTCGCCCGCGCCCACGGTGGAGCGCACCTTAACCGGCACCACCGGCGCAAAATAGCTGTGCTGCCCATCGGTGATGAACGCGCCGTCCCCGCCCATTGACACCGCGACGATGGCAACGCCCTCGTCCACGCACTCCAGCGCCGCGCGTTTTATGTCCTGCACGGTTTTCAGCTCCCTGCCCGTGCGAAGCTCCAGCTCGTACTGGTTGGGCTTGATGAGGAAGGGCTTGGCCTCCATGCCGCGCGTCAGCTTTTCACCCTCGGCGTCCAGCACGCAGCGGCAGCACCCTTCCGTGGCCTCCATCAGCGTCTTGTAGAAGTCCGCGGGGCAGCCCGGCGGCAGCGAGCCGGTGAATACCATCGTGTCGCACCTGCCGGCCCAATCGCGCACCAGCTCCACCATGCGCGCCCGGTCCGCTTCGGAGATGAACGCGCCGCTCTCGTTGATCTCGGTGATGTGGCTGTTTTCCCGGTCGAACACCTTCATGTTGGTGCGCACGCGCCCGGGCAGCCAGATACAGTCCTCCTCCGCGCCGGCGTTCTTCAGCCGTTCGGAGATGAGCGCGCCGTTATCTTCAAACAGATAGCCGATGCAGGCCGATTCCATGCCCATCTGCCGCGCCACCAGCGCGACGTTGACGCCCTTGCCGCAGCCGTCCTCGCGGCTGGTCAGGATGCGGTTCATGCCGCCGTAGGTGAACTTGTCGATCTCGACCGTCCTGTCGATGCAGGGATTCAGGCATACTGCGCAGATCATGGCTTCATACCTCTATTCTTCGTCCATAAATGCGGTAAAGCGGTAGCGCTTTTCGATGTCCAGCGTAAGGTCGGGCGTGCTCAGCTCCGAGGTGAAGCCGCACGGGTACCACGGCGCGATGGACGCATCCGACGGGTTATCCACGATGTGCAGCTGCTGCGCGGGGGTGCCGCCCTGCACCAGCAGCATCAGCCGCTCGCCCGTTTCGTCGTTGCGGCAGATGTCGGCCACCATCACGGCGAGCTCCTTTTCGTCGGCGTTCTTCGCGATGAAGATGTCGCCCACCTGGATCTCGTCGCCGTCCACGTCCTCGATCCGGGTCAGGTCCTTTTGCAGCGTGTTCATGGAGATGTACACGAACAGCGTGGTCAGATAGGCCTTGAAATTGTCCTCGCCGTTGCTGTCCTCGCCGCCGCTGACCCACTCCAGATTGTTACCGCTGCTCTTGAGCTTTTTGCCCTGCCGCCACTTGTCAAACGTGAACGCAAAGTTCTTGCCAATGGTGAAGGAGATGTCGGCGTAGTCCTCCTGATCGTACAGATATTCCGCGATCAGCCGCGCCATCGCGCCTGCGGGGCCCTCGTGGTTCTTCTTGCCCAGCGTCACGTCCAGCACCACCGCGGCCTGTGCGTCCTGTCTTGCCATGCCGTCGTAGAGCATCACGTCCGCGCCTGCCACCCGCACGGGATACTTGCGCAGAAACGCCGAAAAGGAGCCCTCCGCGGCATAATCGCGCGTGTACCCCATCGGCGGGTTGATGCGCGTGCCGATGCTCATGCCCGATTCCTCGATGCGCGCCACCACCAGCGGCTCGTCGGCCTGCACCTGCGCCGTCTGCGTGGGTGCGGGGGTGTACACGTTGGCCTGCGTCTGCGCCGGAGAGAGCGTGTCGATGGGCACAATCTTCGCGCCGCCCGAGCAGCCCGCAGCCAGCAGCATCAGCGCCGCCAGCAGCGCACAGAGCAGCTTTCTCTTCATATTCTGCACCTCCTGTTCAGAGGATCCTTCCTCCCTATCATGATAACAGGAAAAATGCTTGCGTGCAACCGATGCAGGGTGCCAAACCGTGTAACAAAGTTGCAAAAGTGCGCCCATGGCTTCTTCAGCGCTCGCCGGGGCACACTGCTCCCACCCGCCCGCAGCCGTCCCGGCCTCCGGCCGGGCCCGCGCCCGCCGCCCTGCGGGCGGCGGGCGCGGGGTTTGCGCTTCGCGCGAACACGGCTGCGGGCTTGCGCACTGCGCTCCCCTAGAACGCCACGTCCCCGATGCGCTGCCGCAGCGTAAACCGCACGGTCTGCAGCGGATCCACTACCTGACACACCGCCGTGTCGCCGATCAGCGACAGCAGCATCGTCAGATCGTCGTTGGGAATGTCCACGCGCTTTTTGAGGAAGGTAAGCATCGCGTACCGCGCGTCCTTCGCCGCCTCGTCCAGCGTCTTTTCCGAGCACATCACAGACCACTGGCCGTCGCGCTCCCACATGGGCCACTCCTCCTGTCTGCCCTTGATGACGCTCAGCCGCACGTCCACCGTCGCGGCCATCTCCAGCCCGCAGATGCACACCTCGCCGTCGCCCATCTGCGCGTGCACGTCGCCCAGGCCGAACAGCGCGCCCTCCTGGTGCACCGGGAAGTACAACGTGCAGCCCGCCGTGATGTCGCGGTTGTCCATGTTGCCGCCGTGCTTATGCGGCGTGTCCGTGTCCCACTGCCCCTCTTTGGGCGCCACGCCGATCACGCCGATCATGGGGCGCAGCTCCACGCGCAGGCCGTCAAAGTCGATCCATTCCGTGCTGTGGATGGGGAAGATGCGCACATGCTCCGCCTCCACTGCGTCGCCCAACGCCCCAACGCCCGGCCGCACGCGCATCGTTCCGTGGTCGCTCGGGTAGATGGCCAGCACCTCCACCTTCAGCGTGTCGCCCGGCTGCGCACCCTCGACGTACACCGGCCCCGTGGTGGGGTTGGCCGGGGGACACAGGTGCAGGATCTCCTCGCGCCGGGTCTGCTCGGTCTTGAGCAGCCCCGCATAGCAGTCCTGCGTGTGAAAGCGCACGATCTCACCGTCCGCCACATGCTCTACCGGCTCCATGCCCTGCGCGTCAAAGCTGTAAAACTGATGTTTTTCCGCGATCTCGATCATCTTCAGGCCCCTCCTTGAAGCACGCGTCCGCGTGTGCTAAACTATAAAAAACATTATAAAGGAGTCCTTATGAATCCACAAGAAAAAGTGCTGGAGTTTTTGAAACTTAACGGCATTCCCTTTTCCTATACCACGCACGCCAGGGTCGAGACCATGGCCGACTGCGCTGCGCTCGGCCTGCCCGCGCCCCACTGCAAGAACCTGTTCCTGTGCAACCGAAGCGCCACGCAGTTCTACCTGCTGCTCATCCGCGCCGACAAGCCCTTCGTCACCCGCGAGGTCAGCAGGACCCTCGGCGTCTCTCGCCTGTCGTTTGGCAAGGACGACGCCCTCGCCCGCCTGCTGCACGCCCACCCCGGCTGCGTCTCGCCCATGGGCCTGATCTTCCCCGAGTCCGCCGACGTGCGCCTGCTGTGCGACGAGGATCTGCTCACCCTCCCCGCCATCGCCTTCCATCCGCTCACCGACGAGGCCTCCCTGTGGATGTCCACGCAGGACTTCCTGCAGAAATTTCTTCCGCTGACGGGGCACGCCCTCACCGCCATCCCCATCGCCTGCCACGAGGAGGAGCTTTGACATGCGCATTTCCGATTACGACCTGACCTGGCACGGCCAGAGCGAAACTTCCGCCGACAGCATGCCGCTGGGCGGGCGCGACGCGGGCTGCAACGTCTGGGCGCAGGACGGCCAGCTGTGCCTGTACCTGTCCAAGTCCGGCGCGTTTGACGAAAACGGCGCGCTGCTCAAGCTGGGCCGCCTGCGCATCATCCCGGGCGACCGCGACGTACTGGGCCGGGATTTCACCCAGACGCTGTGCCTTGAGGAGGGCTGCATCTGCAGCGCCGCCGAGGGGCTTAACGCGCTGCTCTGGGTGGATGTGAACACCGCCTGCCTGCACCTCGACTTCCGCGCGGAGGAGCCGCTGCCGCTGCACGTTTTCTTCGACTGTTGGCGCGACCGCCCGCGCACCCTCACCGGCGAGGAGCTGGGCCAGTGCCGCGACTACGCCGCGCTGATGGACGACGTCTGCCCCTACACGGCCGTCACCACGCCCGACGCACTGCTGCCCCAGCCCGACGGCCTGCTCTTTTACCACCGCAACCCCGACGAACCCTCCCTGCGCGACCGCCTGCTGCGCCAGCAGGGTCTTGCGGAGTGCGACGCCATCCCCGATCCCCTCAAAAACAACACCTTCGGCGGCTGTCTCACCGGCGCAACGCTCCGCTATGCAGGCACGCAGTGCGGCACTTTCGACGGCTGCGAGCAGACCGAGCTGTGCTTCGAGACCGCCCCCGCCCGGCAGACCAGCCTGACCGTGTCGCTCGTCGCGGGACAATACCCTTCCGTGGACGATTTCTGCGCCGAAGCCCGCCGCCTCGCGCACGCCCCTGCCGACCGCGCCGCGACCGCCGCCTGGTGGCGCGAATACTTCTCCCGCAGCTTCATCTTCATCGACCCCGCCCATCCCGGCAGCGAGCTGTGGAAGCTGGGCCGCAACGCCGCGCTGTTCCGCTACATGCTGGGCTGCAACTATTATGGAAGCGTTCCCACCAAGTTCAACGGCGGGCTGTTCACGTTCTATGAGAAATTCACGCCGGACTACCGCGCGTGGTCGGGCAGCGGCTTTATCGCGCAGAACCAGCGCCTCGTCTACTGGCCGATGCTAAAGACCGGTGACACCGAGGCCATGCGCCCGCAGCTGAACTTCTATCTGGACAGGCTGGCCGTGGGGCAGGCGCGGTGCGCACGCTACTACGGCCACGAAGGCGCGTGCTTCCCCGAGCAGATCAACCTCCACGGCCTGCCGCTGGGCGCGGAGTACGGCTGGAACCGCCCGGATAACCTCCCCGACGGCGAGGACTTCTCCCCGTGGGTGCGCCTGCACACTTCCACCGCGCTGGAGTTCGCGCTGATGATGGTGCACACCGCGCGCTACGAGGCCGCGCCGCTCACGCCCTATCTGCCCTTTATCCACGCCGTACTGGACTACTATTTCGCGCACTACCCCCGCGACGAGCGCGGCAAGCTGCGCATCTTCCCCTCCACGGCTCTTGAGACCTACAAGGGCGCGCAGCCGTGGGGAGACGACATCCTTCAAAACGGCGCGTGCAACCCGATGGACGCCGTCGCCGGTCTGCGCGGCCTGCTCGAGGCACTCATCGACACGGCGGACGACCCGCGTTGGCACGAGCTGCTCGCCCAGTGCCCCGACCTGCCCTGCGACGGCGACAAATTCCTCCCCGCGGAGGACTACGCGCCGCAGCCCTTCAACTGCGAGCTGCCGCAGCTCTACCGCGCCTTTCCTTACAGCCCGCGCGGCCTGACTGACCTAGAGCGCAGCGCCTGCATCGCCGCCTA
>JAXEXP010000058.1:0-19511 GCA_034113365.1 Candidatus Spyradocola sp. | reverse complement strand
AATCTGTATCTGAGCGACTATTCCTCGGTAGCCATCGCGGATCTGCTTACCAAAAGCGGCATCCCCACGGTCAAGGGTCTATCTACATGGAGCTCCGGCGCGGTGCTCGGCATCCTGAAAAATGAAAAATACTGCGGTGATACTGTTCATCGCGCACGACCTGTCGGTGGTCAAGTACTTCTCCGACCGGATCATCGTGATGTACTTTGGCAAGATCGTGGAGGTGGCGCCGTCCGACGAGCTGTTCGCGCACCCGCTGCACCCCTACACCCGCTCGCTGCTGTCCGCCATCCCGCTGCCCGACCCGCACTACGAAAAGCAGCGCAAGCGCATGATCTACGTGCCGGAGGAGGCGCACGACTACTCCGCGGAGCAGCCCGAGCTTCAGGAGATCACGCCCGGGCACTTCGTGCGCTGCAACGGCGCGGAGCTGGACGAATACCGCAGGAGGCTGGGACTGGCATGAGCAGGAAGAGCAAACTCTGGATCACCTACCTTGTGCTGGCGGCGATCGCCGGTGTGATCGTGCTGGCCGCCGTGTCCTTTGAGCGGCAGACCCACGGGCCGGGGGCTGCGCAGGTCGTGCAGTACCTCAGCGACGGCTTCTTCACCGCCGCAGTGCTCTACGTCGGCTGCAGCCTGCTGATGTACATCCAGGAGGCGGGCAACTTCTACGGCACGCAGTACCTGTTCTACATGCTGGTGCGGCTGTTCTCCTCCCGCGAAAAGCGGTACGCGCAGAAGAAGGACTACTACACCTACTGCACGGAAAAGAAGGCGCGGCTGGAGGCCGAGGGCCCGTCGCCCATCAAAAAGGCGATGCTGCTGGAAGGGCTTGTTTGCTTCGCGCTGGCGTTGGGATTTGTGCTGGCCTATTACCGCATGGTTTGATCGAGAAACAGGAAGAAGCTCCTCTGCTTGGGTTGCGGAGGAGCTTCTTTTTGTATTGGATTTTAGCAGGTGGCGCCGCCGACGGTGTGCTTTTCCGCGCCGAGGATCTCGGCCTTGCGGTTGAGCAGGTCGTCGCTCATCAGCTGCTGCTCGACGTTGTCAAAGCCCAGGCGGGCGATGGTGTCGGCAAAGCGCTCGCCGGTGATGCCCTGATCGCGGAACAGCAGCAGCGCCTTCTCCAGCACCGCCATCACCTCGTCCTGCGAGGTGAAGATCTTGTGCAGCGCCTGGCCCTGCGCGACCTGCTTGCCCCAACGGCCGCCGATGCAGACCTTCCAGCCGTAGGCGCCCGTCTCCATGGCCTTGAAGGGGCACTTGCCAACGCAGCGGCCGCAGTGGTTGCACCTGTCGGGGTCGATGACGAGGCGGCCGTCGGTGAGCTTGGCCGCGTGGATGGGACAGTTCTTCTCGATGGCGCAGACCTTGCAGCCGCGGCACTTCTCGCTCTCGAAGCCGGGCACGCGCTGGCCGATGATGCCAAAGTCGTTCAGGTCGGGCTTGACGCAGTTGTTGGGGCAGCCGCCCAGCGCGATCTTGAACTTGTGGGGCAGCTTGACGTCGTGCCAACCCTCGTAGAAGGTCTTGTGGATCTTCTCGGCAAAGGAATAGGTGTCGTAAAGGCCGTACTGGCAGGTGGTGCCCTTGCAGGAGACGACGGGGCGCACCTTGCTGCCCGTGCCGCCCGTCTCCAGGCCGCCCTCCTTGAGGAAGGCAATGATGGGCTTCACGTTCTCGAACGGCACGCCCTGGATCTCCAGCGTCAGGCGCGTGGTGAAGGCCACCTCTCCGTTGCCGAAGCGGTGGGCGGCGTCGGTGACGCGGCGCAGCTGGGCGTTGTCCAGCTTGCCGTTGCCGGTGAGCACGCGGCAGTTGAAGTTATTGGTGCCCTTGCAGTGCAGAAAGCCCAGCGCCTTGACCGCCTTGATGTCGTCGGCGGACAGCGTGCAGCCCGCAGCGGCAGGCTTGCCGTTGAGCGCGTCGATGTGCTTTTCCAGCACGTCCGCGCCGCGCAGCACGGTCTCCAGGCAGCGGTTTTCCTCGGTGCGGTAAAGGGGCTGAAGCACGTCGCAATCCTGCGAGGTGAGCGCGGCTTCAAACTCGCGCACCAGCTTTGCGCTGTCCGCCCGAATGCCGCCCTCCACTGCGGAGGCGGTGGTGGGATAGATGAGACTGAGCGCAGCCAGCGCGCCGGTGAGGGCGCCGCACGCGCCGCCCACGCCCATGCCGCCGCCAAAGGCCTTCATCAGCTGGATGTCGCGGTCGGAAAGGCCCAGCGCATACTGGTCGTTGGCCGCCAACAGCAGCGACTCGGCGCAGTTATGGTGCGCCCGGTAGTGTTTTTCGGCGTAATCTCGAAGCATACGGGATACTCTCCTCTCGTAAAATGCGGATGATTACTGCTCTCTGCAGCAAACCTGCTCGCCCAGCTCCGTGACCGCCATGCTGCCCAGCTCGATGTCGGGCGTGTCGCACAGGAAGCCCTCGCGGCCCTTCGCCTCGGCGATGGTGCGCGTAAAGTAAGCGTACAGCTCGCTGCCGGTGTAGAGCGAGTAGTCAAAGTCGCGGATGGGCAGGTCGTAGTCCAGGCTGAGCAGGCCCTTGTCCTCCAGCCCGCGCAGCACTGCGCCCATGGCCTTGACCTCCTCCATGGTGTCGGCGGTATCGTAGAGGTAGACGGGCGACAGGCAGTCGATGACCACCTCATCCTCGTCGGACTTGAGGGCGACAAAGCGCGCGACGGGCAGGCAGCCCACGGCCTGCACGGTCTTGAGGATGGCCAGCTCGTGGCCGCTGACCTCGATTGCCGCGGCCTCGGGCGTGACAACGGGGTGCTCGTGATGGTGGTGATGGTGCTCGTGGCCGCAGCCGCAGCCACAGCCGTGGTGGTGTTCGTGCGTCATAGGCAAGGCTTCCTCTTTTCGGTAAAATGCGCAAAAAAGTCGGACAATGCGGTGCATTTCCTTCCTACTATTGTACACGTTTCATCAGCCAAGCGCAATATCCAGAATCATCATGACAGTAAAACCCAGCAGCACGGACAGCGTGCCCAGGTAGCAGTCGTCGGCGCAGCAGGCCTCGGGGATGAGCTCGCGCACGGACACGAACAGCATCGCGCCGGCGGCAAAGCCCAGCAGCCAGGGC
This sequence comes from Candidatus Spyradocola sp., assembly GCA_034113365.1. Lineage (GTDB taxonomy): Bacteria > Bacillota > Clostridia > Christensenellales > UBA1750 > Spyradocola. The sequence goes on along the minus strand of JAXEXP010000058.1, from coordinate 16,418 downwards.
AGCAGTGGCTGCATGGCCGTCACGGCCAGCACGCACAGCACGCCAAAGAGCGGCTCCACCACCGCGGAGGCCGCGCCCACCGCGAACGCGCGCGCCCGGCTCATGCCCTCGCCCCGCAGCGGCAGCGCGATGGCCGCGCCCTCGGGCAGGTTCTGCACGCCCACGCCCAGCGCCAGCGACACGGCGCCCAGCATCATCGCGGGCTCGCCCGACGCCACCGCCAGCGCAAAACACAGCCCCACGGCCATGCCCTCGGGGATGTTGTGCAATGTGACGGCGGCGGTGAGCAGCGCGGTGCTGCGGCTGACGGCGCGCAGGGGCCGCGGCATGCGGCTCACCCCGCGCAGGCGCTCGATGAGCACCTCCAGCATGAGCAGGAACAGGGTGCCCAGTGCCATGCCGCCGGTGACGGGCAGCCAGGCAGGCAGCGCGCCGTCGGACGCGTAGTCCACGGCGGGCATGATGAGCGACCAGATCGTCGAGGCGATCATCACCCCGGCGGCAAAGCCCAGGCAGACGCGCTTGGAGCCGCCGCTGCCGGGGCGCTTTACAAAAAACACAACCGCAGAGCCCACAGCCGTCATCGCAAACGTGAAGCCGGTGCCCAGCGCGGCATAGCCGATTGCATTCATGGAATTTCAACCTCCCGCTTTCAGACTATGCCGCAGCGCCTGCCGGCGTTCGGAACGGGCATTGCGGCTTGACGGCTCCTGCGTGTTTCTGTATCATTATTTATATGATGACAGATGAAAAGCGCGAGGAGGCCGACATGGACGAGAAACAGATCAGGAAAACGCCGCTGTATCAGGAGGTCATAGACGAGCTGATGGAGCAGATCCGTGCGGGCGCGTTTTCATTTGACGAGCCGCTGTGCACGGAGGCGCGGCTCATGGAGAAGCACGGCATCAGCCGCATCACGGCGCGGCGGGCGCTGGACGAGCTGGAGAGCAAGGGGCTGATCTACCGCAAGCGGGGCATCGGGTGCTTTGTCAGCCGCACGGCGTATGAGAACATGAACGAGACGGCCACCGGCGAGCTGACCGCCGAGCCGCAGAGCAAGCTGTATGCCTTCGTGTTCCCCTTTGACCTGAGCCGCACGGGGCTGAGCGACGCGTTCACCGCCGCGAACCAGTATTTGATGGAGAACGGCTGCTTTGCCGCCATCTACATCACCAAGAACGAGGTGGAGAGCCGCGGGCGCACGGTGCTGACCAAGCTGCTGAACATGAACGTGGCGGGCGTTGCGTACTACCCGAGCACGGGCAGCTATCACCTGAGTTTTCTGGACAAGCTGCTGTTTCAGCGCAAGGGCGTGGTGGTGCTGGACGTGGAGAGCCACTGTCCCTACATCAGCTCCGTCACCAGCGACAACCTGGGCGGCGAGCTGATGCTGATGGAGCACCTGACCAAGCTGGGGCACCGCAAGATCGCCTATGTATCGGGCGTAACGCCTGAGATGCGCAGCACCGTGTGCGACCGGTACGCGGGGTATCTGCTGGGGCACGAGAAGGCGGGGCTGACCATCAACCCGGAGTTCATCACCACGGACCTGGCCGACCACATCCGCAGCCCGCAGCAGAGCGCCGCGATGCTGCGCGAGCTGCTGGGCGGCTACGTGCAGGCGGGCGTGACCGCGATACTGGCCGAAAACGACGCCGTGGCGCACAAGATCATCACCACCTGCCGGGAGATGGGGATCCGCGTGCCCGAGGACATGAGCGTGTGCGGCTTTGACGGCAACGAGTGGGCGCACGCGCTGGAGCATGCCGAGCAGCCGCTGACCATCACCACCATCGAGCAGGATCAGGCAGCGATGGGGCGCGAGGCGGCCCGGCTGCTGTTGGAAAACACCGGGAAGCCCATCCACGTGGCGGGCAATGTGCGCCTGCCCGTAAAGCTGGTGGTGGGCACCTCCACCGCCGCGCCGCGGACCCGCACGACGGATTGACGGCCATGCGCCGCACGCACAGACAAAAACAAATTGGGGAGAGGAGACACAGAACATGATCACCGATAAAGCGGTCGGTCAGACCCAAAAGAAGCTCACCCGTTTCCTGTCCACGCTGGAGGCGCGATTCTTCCGCCCCGTGGACACCGTCGACATGCAGTTCTATCAGACGCAGCAGGTGCTGCACGCCATCCCTTCGCAGGAGAACTTCGGCCCGCTGCCCGAAACCTGGGGCGGCGAGGGCGCCTACGGCTGGTTCCGCGGCAGCTACACCGTGCCTGCGGAGCTGGACGGGCAGGCGCTGTTCCTGCGCCCGCTGACCGACGGCTACGAGGCCACGCTGTGGGTGAACGGGTGCGTCCACTCCAACTACGCGCGCAAGGAGATCGTGGGCTCGCACGGCAACCACTACTGCAACCGCATCCGCGCAAAGGCGGAAGCGGGCGAGCGCATTGAGCTGGCGCTGGAATACTACGCGTATCACCGCATGCCCGGCACACAGCCGCTGCAGTACGAGGCGCAGGACAGCTTCGTCTACCGCGTGGGCGACGTGCAGGTCTGCCTGCGGGACGAGGCGGTGTTCGACTATTACTTTGACCTGCGCACGCTGCTGGAGCTGTGTCAGGCGCCGTCCACGCCGGCGTTCCGCAGGGCGGACGTGGAGTACACGCTCTGTCAGGTGCACGAGGGGCTGTACTATGACCCGGCCACCTGCACGCAGGAGCAGTTCTACGAGGGGCTGCGCCGCACCGCGCCGCTGCTCAAGGCGCAGCTGAGCAAGAAGAACGGCGGCACCACACCCTTTGTGGGGCTGGTGGGGCACAGCCACATGGACACCGCCTGGCTCTGGCCCATCTGCGAGACGGTCAAGAAGTGCGCGCGCACCTATGCCAACACGCTCAACCTGATGGAGGAATACCCCGAGTACCGCTTTGTGCAGTCCTCGGCCTACCACAGCGCGGTGATCGAGCGCAACTACCCCGAGCTGTTCGAGCGCATCCGCGCAGCGGTCAAGGAGGGGCGCTACGAGCCCAACGGCGGCGTATGGGTGGAGTGCGACTGCAACCTGACGGGCGGCGAGTACATGGTGCGCCAGTTCGTGTGGGGGCAGCGCTACACGCGCAGCCGCTTCGGCTACACGGCGGACGCGTTCTGGCTGCCCGACACCTTCGGTTACTCCTACTCCATTCCGCAGATCATGAAGGGCTGCGAGGTGCAGTATTTCCTGACCACCAAGATGACCTGGAACGACACGAATCTGTTCCCCTACACCTCCTTCTACTGGCAGGGGCTGGACGGTACGCGGGTGCTGACGCACCTGAACCGCACGCACATCGGGCCCTCGCCGCTGACGCTGGACGAAATCACGCAGGGCGACAACCCCATCTACGAAAACCGCTGCTCCGACCGGCGGCTGTTCTCCTACGGCAAGGGCGACGGCGGCGGCGGCCCGGAGTTTGAGATGCTGGAGATGGCGCGGCGCGTGGCCGACCTGGAGGGCGTGCCCCGCAGTGGTCACGAGTCGGTGTCGCAGTTCATGCATGAGCTGGAGACAGGCATCCGCAAGCCCACGACGTATGCGGGCGAGCTGTACCTCGAGCTGCACCGCGGCACGCTGACCAACCAGCACCCCATCAAGCGCAACAACCGCAAGCTGGAGTTCGCGCTGCACAATCTGGAGCTGGCCACGGTGCTGCGCGCGGTGCAGCAGGGCGTCCCGGCGGACGAGAGACACATCGCGCCGCTGATGGAGACGCTGCTGGTCAACCAGTTCCACGACATACTGCCCGGCTCGAGCATCCACCGGGTACACGCCGAGTCCATCGCGGCGACGGGCGCTGCCATCCGCGACGCGGACGCGCAGACGCTGGCACTGCTCGGCGACGGCGCAGACGGCATCGTGCTGCACAACATGAACGGCTTTGACTGGCGGGAGGAACAGACCGTCTACCTGCCCGCGCAGCAGGCGACAGGCTTCAAGGGCGCGCGCACGCAGGCGGTCACGGGCAAAAACGGCGAAAAGCTGGTTGCGGTATCGGGCCTGCGCATCCCCGCGTTCGGCTCGACTGCGCTGGAGGCGGACGAAGCCGCGCAGCAGCCCTCCCCCTTCCGCGTGCAGGGCGGCACCATTGAGACGCCCTTTGCGGTGGTGACGCTGGACGAGAACGGCGCGTTCTCCTCCTTCATCGACAAGCGCACGGGCCGCGAGCTGGTCGGCGGGCTCCCCTTCAACACCTTCCTGATGGGCGAGGATCTGTCCGCTGCGTGGGACAACTGGGACATCGACGCGGATCTGGAGGACAAGCTGCAGCCGGTCAGGGGGCTGCAGTCGCTGGAGGTGGTGTCCGAGGGCGCGGTGGAGCTGCGCATCCGCATGGTACACAGGCTGAGCGCGCTGTCCACGCTCACGCAGGACGTTATCTTCTCCGCGGCAAGCCCGCTGGTGGTGTTTGACACGGTGATCGACTGGCAGGAGGGCCACCGCTTCCTCAAGACGGCGTTTGACACGTCGCTCGTGTGCGACGGCGTGCTCAACGAGATCCAGTTCGGACACATCCGCCGCTCCAACCACCGCTCCAACGACCAGGAGAAGGCGCGCTTTGAGGTGTGCAACCATAAGTACACCGACCTGACCGAGCGCAACAACGGTCTGGCGCTGCTCAACGACTGCAAGTACGGCCTGTCCGTCAACGAGGGCTCGCTGCGGCTGTCGCTGCACAAGGGCGGTCTGCTGCCCGACGAGGTGGGCGACAAGGGCGTGCACGAGATGAAGTACGCCATCCTGCCCCACGTGGGCGGCTTCTCGGCGGAGAACGTGGTGCAGCCCGCCTACGCGTTCAACAACCCGCCCATCGCAGCGGCGGGGCGCAGCGGCGCGCAGGCGCTGGTGCGCACCGACGCGCCCGAGGTGGTCATCGAGACGGTCAAGCCCTGCGAGGACGCGCAGAACGCCTACATCCTGCGCCTGTACGAATCCACGGGCGGCTACGCGAGCGCGCACCTGCACTTTGGGCATGCGATCCGGGGCCTTGTGCTGACCAACATGCTCGAGGACGAGCTGCAGCCCCTCGACCCCGCCGCGCCGCTGACCTTCCATCCCTTTGAGATCAAGACGATCAAGGTGCTCTACGGGGAGGCGACGAAATGAAGCCCTATCAGGACGCGTCATACTGTGACACATCCATGCCATAGGAATGGTTACAGAAAGGAAAGCCATGAAAAAGAAGACGATGAAGACGATTGCACATTTTCTCCTGCTGTTTGCGCTCTGCATATCCCTTGTTGGCTGCAGCTATGCCCCTCATCAGACAGTTACACTAAGCCCCACGCCGTGCGCTACGATCCCGACTCCTGTTGCAACGGACCAGATTTACACAGCTACGACGCCGCTTCCTGCGGTCGACATCGACTTTACGCAGGCGGAACCGCGACAGGCGCCTGTGGTGCCGCTGGATCCCAAGACCTACACCGTGGAGCGCCATACACTGACCGTGCCTTCCACTACGCCCATCAAGCTGGCGCATGTACTGGAAGGCATGCAGTGTGTGCTGTATGTGGGAACGGACGAAAATGGCTGTCAGTACATCGCCGTGCTGGAGCCTGAGACAGGCGTCAACCGCAAGCTGTACACGGCGGCAGAGGGCATTGAGATCACAGCACTGGCCCGGAACGCGCAGCGAAAGCATTACACAGAGCTCGCTTCCTTCTGCTGGATCGAGACGGACGGCGATCACTGGCGTCTGCTGTTTAACCCGGAGATCCGTGAGGAAGTGATTCCGCCGCTTGGCGACGACAACTGCTATTACGATGGGGCGCTTTCGCAGGGCTCGGCTTTCCTGCCGGCGTATGACCATGAACCCTTCGGGCTTTCGAAGTGCTGTGTATTGCTCAGCACGCAGCAGATGGACTGCTTTCTGTTCCGGGGCGGCGACCTTCCGCTGCCCGCGCCGCTGGAGCCCATACTCTATCAGGACAGGCCTGTCTGGGCTTACAGCAAACGGCAGTTCATCTGCGCAGAGGCCGTTCCCTTTGAGCCGGATCGTTTTTCGGTGTACGCGGTCGACGGGGACCTGACCACCTGTGAGCTGGAGAAGCAGTACGCCTACCGGCTGCCCGAGGGCGAGCAGATCAAGCAGTTTGTTCAGTGGTACAGTGATTTGGATTCTGACTACTTTTTTATCTGGACAGATCAAAACCGGCTGTACCGGTACCTGCCCTCTCAATTTTATCCCGATCTGACTGTGCAGGAGGTCAGCGCATGGACTGGTCTGTATTGGGGAGACATTGCCTGTGTCTCGCCCGATCAGACGATGCTGTACCTCTATGATGCCGGTGAAGACGAAGAAATCCATCTGACCGATCGTGAATCCATACAGATCACGGCGCTGACCTCCGGCTCGGTGAGCGCCGACCGGGACGTCCCTGAGCAGCTCTATGCGTTCGCGCAGGAAGGAGGAAAAAACTGCGTCTATGAAGTCCGTTTCCCCGAAAACTCCAAGGCCGAGCTGACGTTCTACGATTGACGCCAGTTTGTCGCTGTGCAAAGGAAAGCGCCCCGTCTCCCGTGGTTTGGGAGGCGGGGCGCTGTGTTTTTAGCGCGCGGGGGATCAGAGCTTGGCCAGGACTTCGCTCTCGAAGAAGGAGCGGGTGGTATCGGGGCTGACCGAGTAGAGCTGATCGCCGATGGTGACGCAGACGCCGCGCTGGCAGTTGCCGGTGCAGAAGGTGCCGGCGAGGGTCACCTGATCCTCGAGGTTGTACTCCTTGATCAGGGCCTTGAGGCCTTCGAGCACGAAGTGAGAGCCCTTAACATGGCAGGCGCTGCCCAGACAGATCGTAATGGTCATCGCGTATTCCTCCCTGATTGTGTCAAATGAATTGCGTTCTTACTTGGCGACGGCAGCATCGGCTGCGGCGTCCAGCTTCTTGTTGCGGAAGTACAGTGCGACGTCGATGGAGATCTCGATGAAGTTCAGCACATAGAAGAACCAGCTCAGGTAGAACAGGAAGCCGCTGCCGCTGCCATTGGCAAACATCAGGATCTTGCGGATGATGCCGAAGATGTAGCCGATCAGCAGAAACACCTCAAAGAACAGGCTCTTGCCCTTGGCCGTCCGGGACACCCAGGACTTGCGGATGGAGATCGGCCAGGACAGGCCGAAGCAGAAGATCATCAGGGCTTCGAGCAGGTTAGCAATGCTTTCCATACGTTGTTATCTCCTAAGTTACTTATTTCTGCGGTAGTCGGGCAGCAGCTTGGGCGAGACGATGTCGCTTTCGATGCCCGCGTCGGCCAGCTCCTTGGCAAAGGCATTGACGTGGTCGAGGCTGAGCTTGCCCACGGTGACGTCCTTGGAGCGGTTGGCGGCGTTGCGGCCCGCATTGCGGCCGAACACGATGATGTCCAGCAGGCTGTTGCCCATCAGGCGGTTGCGGCCATGGATGCCGCCGACGGCCTCACCGGCCACGAACAGGTTCTCCACGCCGCTCTGGCAGTCGGCGGTGATGTCGATGCCGCCGTTCTGGTAGTGCAGGGTGGGGTAGACCAGGATGGGCTCCTTGCGGATGTCGATGCCGTACTTGCCGAACATGCGCATCATGGCGGGGATGCGCTTCTCAATGGTGCCCTCGCCGCCCTTGAGCTCGATCATGGGGGTGTCGAGCCAGACGCCCAGGCCGCTGCCGGTCTGCACGCCCTTGCCGCGGGCGTTGCACTCGCGGATGATGGAGGCGGCGGACACGTCGCGGGTCTCCAGCGGGTGCATGAAGGCCTCGCCGTCGACGTTGATGAGCTTGGCGCCCAGAGAACGCACCTTTTCGGTGACCAGCGCGCCGAAGATCTGCTCGGGGAAGGCCGCGCCGGTGGGATGGTACTGCAGGGTGTCGGCGTAGAGCAGCTTCGCGCCCGCGCGGTAGGCCAGGATCAGGCCGTCGGCGGTCGCGCCGTAGTGGTTGGAGGTGGGGAAGCCCTGGTAGTGCAGGCGGCCCGCACCGCCGGTGGCGATGATGACGGTCTTGGCGCGCGCGATCAGGATCTCCTTGGTCTCCATGTTGAGCAGCACGGCGCCCGCGGCCTTGCCGTTCTCGTCCAGGATCAGCTCGATGGCGGCGGTGAAGTCCACCACGGGGATCTGGCGGTTGAGCACCTCGTCGCGCAGGGTGCGCATGATCTCCGCGCCGGAGTAGTCCTTGGCCGCATGCATGCGCTTGCGGGAGGTACCGCCGCCGTGGGTGGTGATCATGGTGCCGTCGGGGGCCTTGTCGAACTCCACGCCCAGGTCGTTGAGCCACTGGATGGCCTCGGGGGCCTCGGTGACGAGGGTCTTGAGCAGCTCGGGCTTGGCCGCGAAGTGGCCGCCGCCGAACGCGTCAAGGTAGTGGATGGCGGGGGAATCGTTGGGCTTGTCGGCCGCCTGAATGCCGCCCTCGGCCATCATGGTGTTGGCGTCGCCCATGCGCAGCTTGGTCACGATCATGACCTTCGCGCCGGCGTTGTCGGCCTCGATGGCTGCGGACGCACCCGCGCCGCCGCCGCCGATGATGAGCACGTCGGTGTCATAGTCGGGGTTGCTCAGGTCGATGTCCGCGGGGTTGACGCGGCTGTTGGCCTGTAGCAGCGCGGCCAGCTCCGTGGGCACCTTTTCGCCCTTGTTGGGGCCGACGGACAGCACGGCGAACTCGCCCTGCTTGTAGTCGGGGTGGTAGGTGCGCAGCAGCTCGTCCTTCTCCTCGGCGGTCATTCTTCTGGGCTCGAGCGCGGCGTTCGCCTCGCGGTTTGCTTCCACCTTTTTGATGGATTCCAGCATTTCCTTGGTGTACATCTGCGCTTCCTCCCTTATTTCTCGATCTCTCTGTGGTTGTAGAGCTCCTGCATTTCCTCAACAGGCTTGCCCATCAGGCCCTCGATCAGCTCGTTGAAGGTGCCGTCCTGGATCTCCTTGACGCGGTCGGCCAGGTGCTGGGACTTGGGCGCGAGGTACTTGCCGTTGATGCGGCGGGCGAGCATCGCGACCTGCGGATGGGAGATGCCGGCGGGGCAGCGGGAGGAGCAGACGCCGCACATCACGCAGTCGAAGGACTCCTCGGCGCACTTCTCAAAGTCGCCGCGCTGCGCGTAGGCGATGTACTGCATCACATTGAGCGACTGGGTGCAGTTTCTGGTGCAGGCGTTGCACCCCACGCAGGCGTAGATCTCGGGATAGAGCTGCATCATCACGGCCTGCTCGGGCTTGACGGTGTTGATGTCGTAGACCTGCTTGATCAGCGGGAAGAAGGGGAGGGTCGCCACGTACATGTTGTCCTCGACCTTGGTCTGGCAGGCCAGGCACGCCTTGAGTTCACGGTCGCCCTTGATGCGGTAGATGGTCGCGCAGGCGCCGCAGAAGCCGTTGCGGCAGCCGCAGCCGCGCACCAGCTGGTAGCCCGCGTATTCCATGGCCTTCATGATGGTCAGGTTTTCGGGAACCTCGTATTTCTTTCCGAACAGGAAAACACGAACCATATTCTCCATATTCTGCTACCTCTCCTTCTTAGTACTCGTTGGGAAGCTGGTCCAGCTCGTCGAAGCGGAACACGGGGCCGTCCTTGCAGACGTACTTGTTGCCGATGTTGCACCGGCCGCACTTGCCCACGCCGCACTTCATGCGCAGCTCCATGGTGGTGTAGACCTGCGTCTCCTTGAAGCCCAGCTCCTTGAGGTTGGCCAGCGTGAACTTGATCATGATGGGCGGGCCGCACATCAGCACGTTGTAGTCCAGATCGGGCTCCAGCTCCTTGACGTAGTTGGGCACGAAGCCGACGTGGCCGTCCCAGTCGTCCTGCGGGCGGTCGATGGTCAGCTTGACCTCCACGCCCTCGTCGGCCATCCACTCGTCGAGGATCTCGTGGTAGTCCACCAGATCCTCCTTGGAGCGGGAGCCGTAGACGATCATGATCTTGCCGTAGTCCTTGCGGTTATCGCGGACGTAATTGATGACGGAGCGCAGCGGCGCAAGGCCGATGCCGCCCGCCACAAAGAGCAGATTCTTGCCCTTGAGCTCGGATTCTACCGGGAAGTGGCGGCCGTAGGGCCCGCGGATGGTGATCTGCTGGCCGACGTCCATCGCGTGCAGCCATTGGGTCAGGCAGCCGCACTTCTTGATGCTGAACTCCATGTACTCGGTGTTGGTGGGGGAAGAGGTGATGGAGAACATCGCCTCGCCCACGCCGGGGATGGAGAGCATCGCGCACTGGCCGGGCATGTGGTCGAACACCTTCTTGCCGTCCAGGCCCACCACGCGGAAGGTCTTGACATCGGGGGTGTCGATGCGGATGTCGGTCACGACGCCCAGCTTGGGGATCAGGGTTTCCTGCATCATTTCGTTACACCTCTCCTTCCAGGGCCTTGGCCACTTTGACGATGTTCATGGAGATGGGGCACTTGGCAAGGCATCTGCCGCAGCCCACGCAGCCGTACTCGCCCTCGTTGTTGGCGGGGAAGTAGACCAGCTTGTGCATGAAGCGCTGACGGAAGCGCTCCACCTGGCTGTTGCGGGAGTTGCCGTGCGCCATCAGCGTGAAGTCGGAGTACATGCAGCTGTCCCAGCAGCGGAAGCGCTTGACGCCGTGGCCGGTGTCAAAGTCGCGGATGTCGTAGCACTGGCAGGTGGGGCAGACGAAGGTGCAGGTGCCGCAGCCCAGGCACGCCTCGGACAGCTCGGGCCACTTCTTGGAGTCGAACAGCTTGTTGAGGTTCTCGCCGTTAAAGCCGGTGAGGTTGAGCTTGGCAAAGGGCAGCTTCTGCGCGATGTCGCGGGTGGCCTTCTGCTGCGCCGCAATCTCGCTCTCGTCGGCGTCGGTCAGCAGGCCGTCCAGCGCAGAGAGCAGCTTTTCGCCCTTTTCGGTGCGGGCCTTGAGGTACAGGCTGTCGCCCGCCATCCAGCAGGCGGCGTCGCCCTCGGGGTCGGCCGGGTCGATGCCGAAGGTGGGGCAGAAGCAGGTCTCCTCGGGCTGCGTGCAGGCCAGAGTGACCACGGTGCCGTGCTCTCTGCGGCTCTTGTAGTAGGTGTCGATGGGATCGACGAGGAACACCTTGTCCAGGATCGTAAAGGAGCGCGCGTCGCAGGCGCGGACGCCGAAGATCACGAAGTCCTCATGCTCGGTGCGGGGATCGATGATCTCGATCTGCTTGCCCTTGAGCTTGAACTCGACCAGGTTCTCGGTCTGGGGGAAGAAGAAATCCTTGGCGCTGCGCACGGTGTTGAGCGCGTGCGCCAGCTCCATGCCCTCCTGCCAGGGTTGGTAGCGCGCCTGACCGGAAGCGTCGTCGGCGGGGATGTAGAGCGCCTGCTGGGCCTTGATGGCGGCAAACAGCTCCTGGATCTTGGAAACGGGAAGCTTCTTCATCACTTCTTCCCTCCCTTGTATACGATGCTGGGCTCGACGTCGTCGAAGGTGAAGTTGGTCAGCGGCGCGCGGCTCTCAGTGTCCTCGCCGGCCTGATACTCGCCGTAGAAGGCGTCGATGTCCTTGATGAACTTGCGGTTGAGCAGGTGCAGCGGGATGTTCTGCGGGCAGACCCTGGAGCACTCGCCGCAGTCGGTGCAGCGGCCCGCGACGTGGAACGCGCGGATGATGTGGAACATGTTCTCCTCAAAGGAGTCCGCGGCGGCCTTCTGGGAGATGCCGGAGGCGGGGTTGTCGAACACGCACTTCTCGCACGAGCAGGCGGGACAGACGTTGCGGCAGGCGTTGCAGCGGATGCAGCGCGACAGCTCGCCGCGCCAGAACGCGAAGCGCTCGTCGGGCGTCATGTTCTCCAGCTTTTCCACCTCGTCGAAGCGGTGGTTGTCGGCGATCTCCTCGCCCTCCTCGCCCAGCAGCTCGTCGTAGACGACGTGCTTGTGGGACTTGCAGGTGAGGCACCGGGCGGTGAGCGCGTCGCGCTTGCTTAGGCGCTGCTCGCCGTAGAGGGTGTCGATGACGAGCTCCTCGCCCTCGGACTTGGCGCCGAGGATGCCCTTTACGCCCTTGCTCTTGAGGGTCTCGCCATCGGTCTTGCCCTCGCAGGGGACGCCGATGACGTAGACGTTCTCGCGAATGATGCGGTGCTCCTTGATGAGCTGGTTGAAGGAGTAAGTGTCGCAGGGCTTTAAGAAGGCCAGCACCTTGCCCTCCTTGCGCGATTCCTTGATGAGGTACTTGGACAGGTTGTTGCCGCAGAACTCGTTGTAGACGAAGCCCGCGTCCAGCTCCTGCTCGCTTTCAAACACCGCGGGGGTGATGTCGTAGACGAACTCGCCCGCCTGCCAGCCCAGAACGCGATTGACCGTGCCGTTTTGGAGAAGCTCTTTGGCCTTAGCCAGCATCAGTTCTTGCATCTCAGATCCTCCAATCTCTTGTTCGGGCCAAGCTGGGTGACCGTAGCAACAAAGTCGTTCATGGTGGCGGCAAACTTCGCGCCCTCGGCCGCGGACACCCACTCGACGCGGGTGCGCTGCTTCTCAATGCCCAGGTAATCCAGCATGGAGAACAGCAGCGTCATGCGGCGGCGCGCATAGTAGTTGCCGGTGGTGTAATGGCAGTCGCCCGGATGGCAGCCGCACAGGATCACGCCGTCCGCGCCGCGCTGGAATGCGCGCAGTATGAACATGGGGTTGACGCGGCAGGAGCAGGGCACGCGGATGATCTTGACGTCCGCAGGGTACTGCAGGCGGTTGGTGCCCGCAAGGTCCGCGCCCGCGTAGGAGCACCAGTTGCAGCAAAAGGCAACGATCTTGGGTTTGAACTGATTTACATCTTGCATATTGCGTCAACCTCCGCCATAATCTGGCTGTTCGAGAAGCCCTTGAGGTCCATCGCGCCCGAGGGACAGGCGACGGTGCACGCGCCGCAGCCCTGGCAGACCGCCTCGTTGACCACGGCCACCCTGCGGATGGCGGTGGTGCGGTTGGGCATGCGGAACTCCTTGTCCACATAGGAGATGGCGCCGTAGGGGCAGACCTTTTCGCAGGAGGAGCAGCCGTTGCACATCATCTCGTCGCTGTGCGCGGTGCAGGGGTTGCAGGTGAGCTTATCCTTGGCAAGCAGGCCGATGACCTTGCTCGCCGCGGCGCCTGCCTGTGCGACGGTGTCGGGGATGTCCTTGGGGCCCTGGCACGCGCCGGAGAGGAAGATGCCCGCAGTCGGGCTCTCCACGGGGCGCAGCTTGGCGTGCGCTTCGGTGAAGAAGTCGTTGGTGTCCATGGAGGCGGTGAGCATCGTGGCCAGCGGGCGCGCGGACTTGTCCGGCTCGATGGCGGCGGCCAGCACGACCATGTCGGCCTCGATGTGCACCTGCTCGCCGGCCAGCAGGTCGCTGCCCTGCACCAGGAGCTTGCCGTCAGAGCGCGGTACGACCTTGCCGACCTGGCCCTTGATGTAATGCACGCCGTACTCCTCGACAGCTCTGCGGTAGAACTCGTCGTAGTTCTTGCCGGGGGAGCGCACGTCGATGTAGAACACATAGACCTCGGTGTCGGGGTACTTTTCACGGCAGAGCATCGCGTGCTTGGCGGTGTACATGCAGCAGATCTTGGAGCAGTAGGTCTTGCCCTTGCCCTCGGCGGAGCAGCGGGAGCCTACGCACTGCACGAACACCAGCGTGTGCGGGTGCTTGCCGTCGGAGGGGCGCAGCAGCGTGCCGCCGGTGGGGCCGGCCGCGTTGGTGATGCGCTCGAATTCGAGGGACGATACGACGTCCTTGCTCAGGGAGTAGGCGTACTCGTCGTAGTCGTCCAGCTTGATGGGATTGTAGCCGGTGGCGACCACGATGGCGCCGTACTCGCGCTCGACGATTTCGTCCTTCTGCTTATAGTCGATGGCGCCCGCGGAGCAGACCTTGGCGCACAGGCCGCACTTGCCGTTCTTCAGCATGTTGCAGGCGTTGGGGTCGATGGTGGCGACCTTGGGCACGGCCTGCGCAAAGGGGATGTAGATGGCGTGGCGGTTGTCCAGGCCGAGGTTGAACTCGTTGGGGATCTTCTTCATGGGGCACTTCTCGGTGCACTCGCCGCAGCCGGTGCACTTGGTGGTGTCCACATAGCGGGCTTTCTTGTTGATCTTGACGTGGAAGTTGCCCACGAAGCCCTTGACTTCCTTGACCTCGGAGTAGGCGAAGATGTTGATCTTCTCGTTCTGCGCGCAGTCCACCATCTTGGGGGTGAGGATGCACGCGGCGCAGTCGAGGGTGGGGAAGGTCTTGTCGATCTGGGTCATCTTGCCGCCGATGGTGGGCTGCTTCTCGACAATGTCCACCTCAAAGCCGGCGTCGGCGATGTCCAGCGCGGTCTGGATGCCCGCGATGCCGCCGCCGATGACCAGCGCGCGCTTGGTGACGGGGCTCTCGCCCGCGGTCAGGGGCGCGTTGAGCTGTACCTTGGCAATGGCGGTGCGGCCCAGCACGATGGCCTTTTCGGTGGCCTGCGCCTTGTCCTTGTGGATCCAGGAGCACTGCTCGCGGATGTTGGCGATCTCCACCATGTAGGAGTTGAGGCCGGCAGCCGCGGCGGTCTTGCGGAAGGTCGCCTCGTGCATGCGGGGCGAGCAGGAGCACACCACGATGCCGGTGAGCTGGTAATCGCGGATGGCGTTCTTGATGATGTTCTGGCCCGCTTCGGAGCACATGTACTGGTAGTTGGTGGAGAAGACGACGCCGGGCTCGTGGCCGAGCGCCTCAGAAACCGCCGCTACGTCAACGGTCGCGGCGATGTTGCTGCCGCACCAACATACGAATACGCCAATTCTCTGCATTTTGTCTCCTCCTTACTTGCTGTATTTGCGTAGCGCGGTGACGATGGCCTGCTGGGGCAGATCGTCGTCGAGCAGCGCAGGGATGTCATCGGGCGTCAGGTGATTCATGCCCTGCTGGCGGATGACCTGCAGGCGCACGGCCTCGACCAGCTTTGCGGGCTCCACGCCGCGGGGACAGCGCTCGACGCAGGCAAAGCAGGACAGGCACTTGTACAGCGACTTGGACTGCATCAGCGGCTCGATGTCGCCCTTTTCCACCATATAGACGAACTGATGGGGATGGTACTCCATCTCGTCGTAGGAGGGGCAGGTGGCCGAGCACTTGCCGCAGCGCATGCACTTGAGCACGTTTACGCCGCTGGTGCGCAGGATCTGTTCTCTATCGTACTTGCTCATACTCTTGCCTCCCCTATTCCTTGACGCCCAGCGCCTCGGCCAGAAGCTCCGTGAAATACACCACGGGCAGCTTGGTCTCGCTGGCGCTGTTCTTGGTCAGATTGTACAGGCACAGAGGGCAGGCCGTGATGAGCAGCTCCGCCTGCTGGTCCGCCGCGTTGTCCATCACGGCGGTGCTCTTTTTGACGGCGATGGCCTTGTCCTCCAGCACCGCGTAGCCGCCGCAGCACTCGTTTCGGTTGGCGTAGAGCACGGGCTCGGCGCCGATGGCGCGGATGAAGTCCTCCATGATGCGGGGATTCTCGGGGTTGTCCATCTGCATCACCTTGCCGGGGCGCAGCAGCAGGCAGCCGTAGTAGGCGGCGATCTTCTTGCCCTTGAGAGGGTTCTTGACGGCCTTTTTGAGGTTGTCAAAGCCCACCACGTCGCGCAGCAGCTCCAGGTAGTGGATCACCTTCGTCTCGCCCTTGTAGGGGGTCTCCAGCGCCATGTAGTTGTTGGCGCGGAAGGAGAAGTCGGCGTCGTTGGCCATCGCGTCGTTGGCCTGCTTGAGCACGTTGTGGCACGCGGAGCAGAGGGTGACCAGATCCTGACCCTTTTCCTTTGCGGCTTCCAGCGCGCGGACGGAGGCCAGCTTGCTGGCGATCTCGTCCTTGCCCATGGAGTACGCGCCGCCGCAGCACTGCCAGGTCTCCAGCTCCTCAAGATGGATGCCCAGCGCCTCGGCAGACAGCCGCGCCCAGCGATCCAGGTCCTGCGCCTTGTTTTTCAGCGTACAGCCGGGATAGTAGCTAAAATTCATTCTCGTTTCCCTTCCCTTTGGTTCTCTGGCGCCCCGCCCGGGGGAGCAGAGGGCGGTTTACGCCATCTGCTCGGGGTGGAACACTTCGTCAAACTTTTCCTCCGTCAGGAAGCCCAGCGCCACGCACGCCTCCTTGAGGGAGATGTTTTCCTTATAGGCCTTCTTGGCGGTCTTGGCCGCGTTCTCATAGCCGATGTAGGGGTTGAGCGCGGTGACCAGCATGAGGGAGTTGTAGAGGTTGTGGTGCATCTTCTCGCGGTTGGCCTTGATGCCCACGGCGCAGTTCTTGTTGAACGAGGTGATGGACTCGGCCAGCAGGCGCGCGGACTGCAGGAAGTTGTAGATGCACACGGGCATGAACACGTTGAGCTCAAAGTTGCCCTGAGAGGCGGCCATGCCCACGGCCACGTCGTTGCCCATGACCTGTACGGCGACCATGGTGACGGCCTCGCACTGGGTGGGGTTGACCTTGCCGGGCATGATGGAGGAGCCGGGCTCGTTTTC
>JAXEXP010000057.1:0-35406 GCA_034113365.1 Candidatus Spyradocola sp. | reverse complement strand
TCGTCCAGCTTATTCTTTCCTAGCGTACAGAAAATCGCTCCTCGGCGGGGTACACGCCCCCGCCTGCGGATTGAAGATGAAGGGGCTGCGGCCCCTTCATGCATCCCCGGGGAGCACATGCCTGTTTTTTGACAGGCTGAGCCGCATCGCAGCCCCGCGATGCGGCTTTTTCATCCTCGATATCCGAATCAAGGCGTATATCTCCAAACAGGAGACGACACGGCCCAGCCCGTGCAGAATGTATACATATTATATAATGGATGCGGCATCAAAAATACCGCCGGAGCACCGGGATCCACACCGTTTTGCGTTCTCAGAACTCAATCAGCATGTCGTTCCACTTCGCGCCGCCGTGGCTTGAGGCGGACATGCCCCGGCAGGTGAAGCCTGCGCGCTCGTAGAAGCGGATCATGTGATCCTTGCAGGTGAGCACCACGCCCTTCTTGCCTCGGGCGCGGGCGACGGCCACGTAGTGGCGGATGAGCTGGCCGCCGATGCCGTTTTTGCGGTACTCGGGCAGCACGTCCAGGCCGAACACGGTCTGATACGCGCCGTCAGGGCGGTGCAGCGAGGCGTCGTGGTAGAGCGCGTCGGGCAGCTCGGGCGCGTCGGTCGTGCAGCCGTTGATGAAGCCCGCGATGCTGCCGTCCTGCTCGTAGACGAAGAAATTCTCGGGGAAGGCGGCGTAGCGCGCGCGGACGTCGTCGGGCTGCGCGGCCTCTGCGGGCGGGAAGCACACCGCCTCGATGCGGATGATCTCCTCCACGTCCTGCGGCGCGGCGTTGCGGATGCTCATACCGGTTCTCCTTTCTCGGGGCGCTGCGCCTTGCGCGCGGCGCGGGGCAGCGTCTTGCGGGCGGCGTTACGGCGCGCCATCACGTCGGCGATGCGCTCGGGGCTGGCCAGATACGCGCGCTGGTGCATCACCAGCTTGTTGTTGTACAGGCGCTTGAAGTGCATCTGCGCAAAGGAGGTGCCGTGCTCGGGGCAGTCGCACAGCGCCATGTAGCGGCCGTGGCCCGTGTCGAACCAGGGCAGCGTCATGCGCGTGGCGCCGCCGCAGACGGGGCAGCGCACCGCCACCATCCGCTCGTTGCCCAGCACGTCGTCGTGGCTGGTGTAGCCCGTGGGCACCGAGCGCGTGTCGGACAGCGCGGCCAGCGCCTCCTCGGCGTTGAACTTCTTCAGCGCGTCGATCGCCTCGGGCGGGGCGGCGTCCACGTCCTGCTGCAGGCGCGCCATCACCTGCGCGGTGTAGATGGCGTCGTTGAGCGCGCGGTGGGCGGGCAGGTCCATCGCCATGCCCAGCTGCTCCATCGCGGCGGACAGCCCCACCTGCACCAGCGGCTTGTCGGTCTTTAAGTGCGAGAACACCATCTGCACATTGAGCGGCGGCGCAAGCTCCAGCGGCAGCTTGTAGTAGCGGGTGTTGCGCAGCAGCACGGGGTAGTCGTCGCGCCCCCAGGTGCACAGGAACGCGCCCGGGCCGCACCACTTGAGGAACCGGTGGTAGGCGCGCTCAAAGCTCAGCCCGTCCTCCAGCTCCTCGGGCTCGATGCCCGTCACCTCGCGGATGTGCTTGTCCAGCACCGGGTAGACGACGGGCTTGATGATGTACTGCTGCTCGTCGAGTATGCGCAGGTCCCGGTCCAGCTTCACCGCGCCGATCTCGATGATCTCGTGCGGGATCTCGTGGTTGGGCTTGCTCGCGTGCTGGTTCCATTCCAGATCCATCACCACAAAGCACTGCGTATCCTCGGGTACAAATCGTAGCATAACGGGTTTACTCCTTTTTAAGAAAAACGGGGGCGTTTACCAGAGCCGGGGCAGCGAGGAGAGCGTCACGGCGCTGGGGCTGCTATACACGGCGCGCAGCTGCTCGTCGGTGTTCCACTCGCCGCCGGTGACAAAGCCGCCGCACCAGGTCATATACCACAGCCAGGGCACGCCCTTGCGGATGGCGTTGGCGGGCTCGGGGTTCGCGCCGCACTCGGCCAGCGCGATCATGCGGCCTTCCGCGGGCAGCGCGCGCGCCATGTCGAAGTCGCACTTGCAGCAGCCGGCGTTGCCGGGCTTGGTGTACAGGTCCGTGCTGATGATGTCCACGCAGTCGTTGCCGGGGTACCAGTCGGGCTCGGTGGAGTTCCACACCCAGATCAGGTTGTCCAGGTGGTGGAGGTTGACCATGCGGTCGTACATCAGCCGCCACAGCTTCTTGCAGGGCTCCGCGCCCTTTGCGCCCCACCAGAACCAGCCGCCATCGGCCTCGTGCAGCGGACGCCACAGGATCGGGATGTCCTTTTCGGCAAACACCTTCAGGTGCCCGGCGATCACGTCGATGTCGTGCACGGCAGCCTCGTACTCGGGCGTGCCGGGGGTGACGGCCTTTGCGCAGTCAAAGTCGGTGTGCTCGGTGTAGAACGCCTTGTTGTTGCCGCCCAGGGGCGAAAACCAGTGCCAGCAGTAGGCCACGATGCCGTGCTCCTGCTCCGCCCAGCGGATGGCGCAGGGGATGGTGTTCAGGTTGCCTCGCGCCTCCTCAACGGTGGGCTCGTCGGACGTCTCCCACTGGATGTTGGGCGAGTATCCCAGCAGCTCAAAGCCGCACAGCGCGGGCTTGTCTCCCGTGACAGAGCGGATGTACTCCACCTCTCCCATCGGGATGTCCTTGGTGTGCTGGCCCGTGATGACCTTCTTGCCGTACACGGAGCCCAGGTACGCCATCAGCTTTTTGGCGTTTTCGGAGGCGTTGGGGTTGGAGAGCGTCAGGTGCGGCTCGGGCAGCGGCGCGGGCTGTTCGCAGGGCACCGCGGTCAGCAGCGTGATGACGCCGTCGCCGTCGCGGTGCAGCAGCTCAAGCTCGTGCTCGCCCGCGGTCAGCTCTATGGTCACGATATCCGTCTCGGTCTTTTCCTTGGGCAGAAACAGGTTGGACAGGCACTCGCCGTCGAGCACCACACCCTCCTGGTTGCGCCGCCCGGTGGCGGCATATTGCACATGCAGACGGTACCAGCCGTCGCGCTCAACTGCAAACTTCATGGATGGATCCCCCTTTTTTCCGCGTGGGTATGCGCTCTTTATTGTACGGAAAAACCCCTCTTCTGTCAATGACGTGCTTTATTTTCCCACCTGTCTGTGGTATGCTTATATCGAAATAAACACTGCAAGGGGGATTTGTTCACATGGAGATCCGCAATTTTCTGACCGCCCAGCTGCACGACGACTGCATCCACGAGGGCCAGGGCCTGTGCCACCACGCCAACATACTGCCCGCCAGCGCCTTTCAGGCGCCCATCCGCTTCCTGAACTACACCATTCTGCCCAAGGGCGCAACGTTTGGCGCCCACAAGCACGGCGACGACAACGAGCTCTACATCATACTCGAGGGCGAGGGCCACTACACCTGCAACGGCGAGGCCGTGCCCGTCAAGGCGGGCGACGTGCTGGTCAACCCGCCCTTTGGCACCCACGCGCTGGCCAACGACAGCGGCAGCGACGTGGAGATGCGCGTGCTGGTGCTGGAGAGCTACAACCGCTGATCCAGAACCCGGCACAGCGACGCCAAAAAGGCCTCATCGTCGGCGGCGGTGCGCTTCCTCGGCCCTTTGAGGCGCACGCCGCCCCGGCGCAGCCTGCCGCTCTCGTGCCGCGCCATCAGCAGCGCGTCGATGTTGTCCGCGGTGTAGATGAGCCCGTCCTGCCGGATGGGCGTGCAGCCGCGCGCAAGGCACAGCGCCGCAAGGCCGTAGTCCTGCGTGACCACCACGTCGCCCTTCTGCGCATGTGCGAGCAGCGCAAAGTCCGCGCTGTCCGCGCCCTTGCCCGCGACCACCGTGCGCGCGCCCTCGCGCTCGAACCGGTGTGCGGTGTCGCAGAACAGCAGGACCTCAATGCCCCGCTGCCGCGCCTGCGCAAGGCTCGCATCCACCACGGGGCAGGCGTCGGCGTCGATGAGCAGCTTCATTCTTCCTTTTCCTCACTTTCGACTTAAAATCAAGGAGCAATCGCATGAAATACACCAATCTCGGCCGCAGCGGCATCACCATCTCCCGCATCACGCACGGCTGCATGGAGCTGGGCGGCGGCCCGTGGGAGACGCAGGCGGACGAGCACAACATCAAGCTGCTGCACACGGCCTTTGACCACGGCGTGACCACGTTTGACACCGCCGAGAGCTACGGCGGCGGCCACTCCGAGGAGGTCGTGGGCCGCGCCTTCCGCGGCATGCGCGACAAGGTGGTGCTGTGCACCAAGGTCAGCCGCGAGCACCTGCACAAGGCCGACGTCATCGCCGCGTGCGAGGGCAGCCTGCGCCGCCTGGGCACCGACTACATCGACCTGTACTACATCCACTGGCCCAACGCCGACATCGCCATCGAGGAGACGATGGAAGCATTCAACCTCCTCAAGCAGCAGGGCAAGATCCGCGCCATCGGCGTGTCGAATTTCAACAAGGCGCAGATGGAGGCGGTCTGCCGCTGCGCGCAGCTGGACGGCCTGCAGCCCGAGTACAACCTGCTCACCCGCGGGATCGAGGCCGAGGATCTCCCCTTCTGCGCGGAGAACGACGTCGCCGTGCTGACCTACAACTCCATCGCAAAGGGCATCCTCTCGGGCGCGTTCCACTTCGGCGGCAAGGTGGTCACGGACTTCCGCACCGCAAAGCCGCTGTTCCAGCCCAACGCGCTGCAAAAGGAGACGCCGCTGCTTACGCTGCTGCGCGACGTCGCCGCCGACCACGGCGTGACGCTCTCGCAGGTCGCCATCGCGGCAAGCCTTGCGCACGCGGGCGTGTCCTCCACCATCGTGGGCACGCAGAACGAGCAGCACTTCCTGGACAACCTCGCCGCAGCGGAGCTTGTGCTGACCGAAGCGGAGCTCACCGCCATCGACGAGACCAGCGCCCGCGTCATCGCCGCCCTCTGACCTCATACGCAAAAGCGCCGCGGTAAATCAGTCTCGGTACGCAAACTATCGAAACCATGTATGGCTCATGCATGACGGGAGTTCTTCCTCCTCATCCCCAAAACAGCCCCAGGGCTCTTAGGCTTCCCCTTGAGGGGAAGCTGGCGCCCGCAGGCGACTGATGAGGTGTCCGTCACGCATTGCCTCGTCTCCAGGCGCACCAAATCACACCGCATCCAACCTATACAGCCTTCACGACGAAACAAGCGCCGCAGCAGATCTGCCGCGGCGCTTGCTTTATATGGAGATTATTCCGCCTGGAAGCCCTTGTTCTTGAGCATCACGTCGTGCGAGCCGCCCTCGACGATGGAGGTGGAGGACACGACGGTCAGGCGCGCGTTCTTCTGCAGGTCGGGAATGTTGAGCACGCCGCAGTTGCACATGGTGGAGCGCACCTTGTACAGCGAGGTGCCGACGTTGGCCTTGAGGGAGCCGGCGTAGGGGACGTAGGAGTCCACGCCCTCCTCGAAGGACAGCTTGGCCGCGCCGCCCAGATCGTAGCGCTGCCAGTTGCGCGCGCGGTTGGAGCCCTCGCCCCAGTATTCCTTCATGTAGGTACCGTTGATGTTGACCTTATTGGTGGGGGACTCGTCGAAGCGGGCGAAATAGCGGCCCAGCATCAGGAAGTCCGCGCCCATCGCCAGCGCCAGCGTCATGTGATAGTCGTGCACGATGCCGCCGTCCGAGCAGATCGGCACGTAGATGCCGGTCTCCTTGAAGTACTCGTCGCGCGCAGCCGCCACCTCGATCAGCGCGGTGGCCTGACCGCGGCCGATGCCCTTGGTCTCGCGGGTGATGCAGATGGAGCCGCCGCCGATGCCGACCTTGACAAAGTCCGCGCCCGCCTTGGCCAGGAACAGGAAGCCGTCGCGGTCCACCACGTTGCCCGCGCCGATCTTGACGGAATCGCCGTAGTGCTCGCGCACCCAGGACAGCGTGCGGCTCTGCCACTCGGTAAAGCCCTCGGAGGAGTCGATGCACAGCACGTCTGCGCCGGCCTCCACCAGAGCGGGCACGCGCTCGGCATAGTCGCGGGTGTTGATGCCCGCGCCCACCACGTAGCGCTTCTTGCTGTCCAGCAGCTCGTCGGGGTTTTCCTTGTGCTGGGCGTAGTCCTTGCGGAACACCATGTACACCAGGTGCTGCTGCTCGTCGATGAGCGGCAGGGAGTTGAGCTTGTGCTCCCAGATGATGTCGTTTGCGACCTTGAGGGTGGTATCCGCCGGGGCGGTGATGAGCTTGTCAAAGGGCGTCATGAAGTCGGCCACGCGGGTCTCCAGCGGCATGCGGCTGACGCGGTAGTCGCGGCTGGCCACGATGCCCAGCAGCTTGCCCTCTGCGGTGCCGTCCTCGGTCACGGCGACGGTGGAGTGGCCGGTCTTTTCCTTGAGCGCCAGAATGTCGGCCAGCGTCGCGTCGGGGGTGATGTTGGAGTCGGACTTGACGAAGCCCGCCTTGTAGGACTTGACGCGCGCCACCATCGCGGCCTCGTCCTGAATGGACTGCGAGCCGTAGATGAAGGACACGCCGCCCTCGGTCGCCAGCGCGATGGCCATGGTGTCGTTGGACACGGCCTGCATGATGGCGGAGGTCATGGGGATGTTCATCATCAGCGGGCACTCCTCCTCGCCCTTGCGGTACTTGACCAGCGGGGTCTTCAGGCTCACGTTCGTGGGGATGCACTCCGCGGAGGAATAACCGGGAACCAGCAGA
This sequence comes from Candidatus Spyradocola sp., assembly GCA_034113365.1. Lineage (GTDB taxonomy): Bacteria > Bacillota > Clostridia > Christensenellales > UBA1750 > Spyradocola. The sequence continues at coordinate 28,728 of JAXEXP010000057.1, read as the reverse complement.
TACTCGCCGAAGGTACGGCTCGGCTCGGAATAGTAAAACGCCATGACTTCTCTCTCCTTCTGCACTGACGAAATATATTGTTTGAAATTATATCAGAAACCCCGGCAAATACAACCCCTTTTCCGTAAAAATCACGGATTTAACATGGAATTTGCCTGCTATTCCTGCATTTTGCCCACAAATATCCGAACATTACAAAAGGTCGACCCGTGCATCGTTCACACAGATCGACCTCATGCGCCGCAAAACGCTTCTTCATTCGTGCAGCGGTCTTAAAATGCAGTTTTTCCTTCAATCTCGTCCAGCGTCAGCTTGTGCAGGCCCAGCACCACGCTGGCCTCGGGGTTCGCGGCCAGACGGATGTCCGGATGGCCCCACGGCGTCCAGGCGTACTTGTGCACGTGCTCCTCCAGCGGCTTTCTCAGCGCCTCGCCCATGCGCGCGATGCCGCCCGAGAGTATGATGACCTCGGGGTCGTAGGCCACGATCAGGTTGCACAGGTTGGCGCTCCAGCAGTCCAGCGAGCGGCGCAGCAGCTTTACCGCCAGCTCGTCGCCCGCGTCGGCGCAGGCCTTTAAGTTCTTGTAGTCGATCACGTCCAGCTTGGACAGCGCGCTGCTCTCGAACAGCGGATCCTTCTTTGCGAACAGCGGCAGCGCCCACGAGGAGGCGTTGGCCTCCATGCAGCCGATGTTGCCGCAGTTGCAGGGCGTGGCGTCGGGGCCGGCCTCGATGACCATGTGCCCGCCGATGCACGCCGCCTGGTAGTGCTTGCCGCGGATGAGGCGGCCGTCCATCACCGCCGCGGCGCCCACGCCGGTGCCGAAGATCATCATCACGGCGTCCTTCGTGTCCTGCGCGCAGCCGTAGGTCATCTCGCCGATGAGCGCGGCGTTGGAGTCGTTGTCCAGTATAAAGGGGCAGTCGAAGGTGCGCTTCACCCAGCCCGTCAGGTCGTAGCCGATGGCGTCCACAAACTTGCCGTTGGCCGACACCACGACCTTCTCCTTGGGATTGACCAGCCCGGGAAACGCGATGCCCAGGCCGTCGATCTTTTCAATTCCGGCCTCCGCCATCAGTCTGCGCCCCTCGGCCTCGGCCTTGTCCAGATTCTTCTGATACTTGTCGTCGCGGTAGGACTCCACGATGCCCTCTTTGATGATCTTGCCGTCCTCCAGCAGCGCCAGCTTCATGCGCGTGCCGCCGATGTCCAGAGCCAATGTGACCATAGTTTCTCCCCCTGTTGTTTCTTATTATTTATGTCTGCATCCGTCAGATCAGCGCCATGGTCTTGAGCACAAAGATCCAGATGAATATGGTCAGCACCGCAAACAGCGAGCCGAACACCACCATGTTGCCCGCAAGCTCGGCGTCGCCGTCCATCTGCTGGGCCATGGTAAAGGAGGACACCGCGGGCGGCGCGGCCAGCATCACCATCAGCGCGATGAGCTCCTCGCCGCGGAAGCCCAGCAGCACCGCAATGGTGATGAAGATCAGCGGCATCACCACCAGCCGCCCCGTCACGCCCTCGATGAGGGGCCGCAAGCAGCCCTTGACCGAGGAGAAGTTGAACTCCGCGCCCAGGATCACCAGCGCAAGGGGCGTGGCCATCTTGGCCAGGTCTCCCAGCGTCTTGTTGAGGGTCGAGGGCATCTTGACGCCCAGCGCCAGCAGCGCAATGCCCAGCAGCGAGGAGATGATGAGCGGATTGGTCGCCACGGATTTCAGTATTTTGCCGAAGTTGAGCTTTCCGCCGCGGTTGATCTCCAGCGCGATGACGGAAAAGGCGTTGAACATGGGCACCACCACCGCGATGACCAGCGACACCGCGCCGGTGTTGCTGTTGTCACCGCACAGCGAGATGAGCACGGGCAGCCCGAAGATCACAAAATTCGACCGCATGATGCCCTGAATCAGCACGCCGCGCCGGGGTTTGCTCTTTTCAATGAGCGGCACTACCAGCATGCACAACGTGAACTCCGCGATCACAAAGCACACCGCCGTCAGCAGCAGCGGCCCGTTGAATGCGGTGGAAAGATCTGTGGAGATCACGTTGTAGAACAGCAGGATGGGCAGAAACACGCGGAACACGTAGTTGTTCATCTTTTTTAGCGTGCTCTCGTCCACCAGCCCGATGCGCCGCGTGAAGTATCCCAGTGCCATTTCCAGGAACAGCGGCAGCACCACGTTGAAGGCCAGTATCAAATTTTCCATATTGCGCCATCTCCACTTATTTCGTTATGAAACGATTATAGCATATCTACAGCGCACCGTCACCAAAAACATTTTCCGTCACAAAGGATTCACCGCAGCGCGTCCATGCGCACCACGCGGTCCGCGCCGCGCGCGCAGGCCTCCCGGCAGGTGAACAGCAGCGCCTGCTGCCCGCCCTGCGCAAAGCCGCGCACCGCCTCCAGGCACCGCGCCGCCCGCCCGTCGTCCAGGCACAGGAAGGGGTCGTCCAGCAGCACCGGCAGCGCCCCGCACCGGCGCCGCAGCAGCCGGGCCAGGCTCAGCCGCAGCGCAAGGTACATCAGCTCCACCGTGCCCGTGCTGAAGTATTCCCAGGGCTGCACGCCCTGCTCCGTCTGCAGCGACAGCTCCAGGCTGCGCGACACCGCCGCTTGCGCATACCGCCCCTGCGTCACCCGGCCCAGGATCTCCTCCATGCCGCGCGCCAGCTCGGGCACAAAGTCGCTCTGCCGCTCCTTTGCCGCCGCGCGCAGCTCCTCCTGCGCCATCTCCAGCGCCGCGGCGGTGCGTTCCAGCCGCGCCTCCTCCGCCTCCAGCGCCGCGATGCGCTTCTCCAGCTCCGCGCCGTCCCGCTGCTCGCGTTCAAGGCCCGCCAGCTCCACGCGCGCCTCCACCAGCCGGTCGCGCGCCTCCGGGCTCTGCGCGTCCGCAAGCGCCTGCGCCGCCTGTTCCGCCTCGCATTTGAGCTGCGCGTTCCCGGCCCGCACGCGCTCCAGCTCGGTTTCCAGCCCGGCAAGTTCGCCCCCCTTCGCTCCCCGCCGCAGCAGCACGCCCGCAGCGGCCAATCCCGCCGCCGGCAGCAGCGCCAGCAGCCACAGCGGATGCACCAGCGCCCCCGCCGCGCCCCCTGCCAGCGCCAGGCACGCCGCAAGCGCAAAGCAAAGGCCGCCCCAGCGCCTGCGCCCCGCCCCGCGGGCACGCTCCGCCTCCAGCGCCTCCATGCGGGCCGCAAGCTCGCGCTCCCGCTGCTGTCCCGCGAGCAGCGCCTGCGCCGCAGACTGCTGTGCCTGCGCCCGCTGCGCCGCGAGCCCGCCGCTGCGCTTCTCCTGCGCGGACAGCTCCTCCACCAGTCCCTTGAGCTGTTCTATGCGCCCGGCGCGCTGTGCGGCGGCCAGCTTCTCCCCGCGCGCCGCGTCCAGCGCTTTGCGCACCTCGGCCAGCGCGCCGCGGTCCTTTGTGCGGGGCAGTATCGCGCTGCGGGCCTCGCGCAGGCGCTCCAGCAGCTGCGCAAGGTCCACGTCCTCCCGCCCCGTGCCCGCCAGGTTGCGGATCTTCTCGCCCAGCGCCGCGCCGTCGCCCGTCAGCCGGCTGCCCTGCCAGGAGAGGAACAGCGTGTCGCAAAACGTCGCCTCGTCCACGCCCAGCAGCACGCCGCCCGGCTCCTCCCCCGCGGGGATGGGCACGACCTCGCCCGTGTCCGCCTCCACCACGCGGCAGCTGTCGCCCTTTTTGGTCGCGCCGAAGCTGCGCCGGATCTCATAGACGGTCTTTCCGTCGGACAGGCGCAGGCTGCCGGCCATAGGCGCGCCGTCCCAGGGCGCGCAGCGCTTGCGGTCGTTGAGCTGCAGCGACGCGCTGCGCCCGTTCAGCCCGTAGAGCATCGCGCGGATGAACGCCATCACCGTGCTCTTGCCGCTCTCGTTGGGCCCCACGATCGCCGTCAGCCCCGGCCCCAGCTGCAGGGTGAACCCCCGCAGCCCGCCGAACGCGTCAATGTGCAGCGATTCGATCCACATGCACATCCACCTCCCCGTCAAACGCGCGCAGGCCCAGCTCCAGCGCCAGTCGCTCGGTGCGGGCGTCGCCGCTTTTCTCCGCCTGCGCAATGCGCTCCCGCATGCGCCGCACGAACGCCCCGCGCAGCGTGCTCTCCCGGGCTAGCGCATCGTAGTCCCGCTGCGCGCGCGTGTCGTCCTGCACCCGCAGCTGCGCCGCCCGCCCGGAGAGCATCCGCTCCAGCGCGGGCACGTCCACCGCAAAGCCCTGCGCCGTCCCCGTGATGCGCAGCCGCACGCGGTTCTCCGGCTGCTCGCCCACCGCCTGCGCGCACCGCTGCATCAGCTGCGAAAGGTCCGCGCAGCCCGTAGCGTCGGCCTCGGCCTCCACCGTCATGCTGCCGCACAGCCGCACAAAGGACAGCGCAAGCCCGTTTTCGTCCAGCGTGCCCAGGTACGCGCCCTTTTCGCCCATCTCGTCAAAGCCCGCGCCCTGCGCGCAGCCGCTGTAAGCGTACACCGTGTGCCCCGCCCGCGCAGGCAAACTGCGCGCGTGGACGTGCCCCAGCGCCAGATACTGCACGCCGGTCGCCGCGATGCTCTCGGGCGATATGGCGCGGTAGTCGCTGCGTGCGCCCGCGCTCGTCAGCTCGCCGTGCAGCACGCCCAGGTCGCACAGCCCCTCGGTCAGGCGCAGCCTGCGCTTCTCCGGTGCAAAGGGCGGCTGCTTTTCCCCGGCAAAGCTCGCGCCCCACACCCGCGCGCCGTAGGCCGGGATCTCCACGCACGACCATTCCGCGCCAAATACGTGCACATTGTCGGGCAGCGCCCGGTCGTAGCTGCCGCCGGGGCAGGCGGGGTCGTGGTTGCCCGCCGCAATGAGCACGCACAGCCCCTCCTGCGCCCCCAGCGCGCCGAACACCGCGTCCGTCGTGCGCGCGTCCACCCGGGGCGCGTCGAACAGATCCCCCGCGATGAGCAGCAGCTGCACATCCTCCTGCGCGCACACCTCCAGCATCCGTAAAAAGGCGCGCATCCGCTCCCCGCCGCCCGGGCCGCCCAGGTGCAGGTCCGCACAGTGCATGAACTTCATTTTTTCACCCTCATTTGCGCAGAATCACAACTCAAACCGTCAAAAACAGGCAGACGCTCCCTCGGAAATGAATAAAGGGGCCGCAGCCCCTTCATTTTTAATCCGCAGGCAAGGCCGTGCGCGATTTTTCTGCAATTCAAAAAAGATGAGTATTCATCTTTTCGAGCCTGTCGACTCTGTCGACAGGCTGACGCGGCGCAGCCCAATGGGCCGCGCCGCGCGGGCTTTACGCCTGTATGATTTTTATTCCTCCGGGATCACAAAATCGTCGCCGGAGCTTCCCGACCCGTCGTCCGGGATGCCGCCCTCTTCACCGCCGCCGGTGCTGTCGCCGCCCTCCTCCGGGATCGCGGGCGAGGCCTCGGGCGCCGCCTTGGAGTTGATGGCGATGACGGGCGTGCGCTTGGGGTAGCTGGAGGAGTACAGCAGCTCCCTGTTCACTTCCTTGCCGTCCTTCTTGGTGATCAGATAGGTCTTGACCTTCTTGCCCTCCAGGCCCGTGGTCACTGTGACCTCCTCGCCGTAGGCCAGCGTGGGATCCTCGGTGTAGGTGGGCGAGGGTATGGGGATGGTCTCGGTCACCTCGCTGGTCAGATCCAGCGTCACGCCGTCCTCCAGGATCGGGATGCCGTAGACCGTGGCCTTGAGCTTCTTGCCGCTCTCGTCAAAGCTCATCACGATGGCGATGGGGCCTTCGGAGTTGTTGACGAACTTGAAGTCCTTGTTGGGGTAGTCGATGGCCGCATCCTCGCCGATGGGCACGTAGGAGGAGACGATGGTGTGGTTGTGCCGCTCGGTGATCTTAAGCCCCGCGCGCACCACCGCGTTGAACAGCGTGGAGGATACCTGGCACACGCCGCCGCCCGGCTCCTGCACGTACACGCCGTTCTTGATGACGGTGGCGTCCTTGTAGCCCTTTTCGGCGGAGCGCTTGCCCGTGGTGGCGTTGACGGAGAACTCCTCACCCGGCTGCACCACCGCGCCGTTGATGGCCGTAGAGCACAGGCGGATGTTGGTGTTGCGGTTGGAATTGGAGGTGGTGGTCGTGGTAAAGGAGGTCAGCTTCTTGAACTTGGACTTGAGCGTCGCCTTGTCCATGTCGGGCGCGACCTCGTTGACCTTGATCTGGATGTTGGCGTCCAGGCTGCCCGCGTCCACCGCGGCCTGCGCGGCGGCCAGCGTGGCGTCCTTGTCCACGGTCAGGCCGTTTTCGCCCTCCGCGTAGGTAAAGGAGGATTCCTTGGTGTCAAAGCCCGTCACCGTGGCGTTGACCGGCGCGCAGTCGATGGCCGCGGCGCAGCTTTCCAGCACCTCGGTCATGTCGGGCAGCGAATAGCCCGCCTCCACGGTAAACTCCACGTTTTCCGTCTTGATGCGCTCAATGGTGGCCAGGTTCTCCTCGCGCGTGCCGTCGCGGCCCACCTGATAGGCCTGCTCCAGCACGGAGGCCAGGTCGGTGCCCGCCATCAGGTTCACCGTGAAGCTCTGCTCGCCGTAGGTCAGCGTCAGCGCGTGCTCCTCCAGCCCCAGCGCGCTCTCCACCGCCTGCGCGGCCTGCTCCTTGGTCATGCCCGCCAGCTGGATGCCGTTGAGCGTCACGCCCTCATAGATGGTCTGCTGGTTCAGCAGCGCGTCCTCCTGCTCGGCCTGCTGCTGCGCCTCCAGCTCCAGCTGCTGCTGGGCCTGCTCCTCCTTGCGGCTCTTGAAATAATTCACGCCCGCAACGATGCCCACCACCAGCAGCAATACCAGCAGCAGCAGCCCGATGGGGCTCTTTTTCTTCTTTCTCCTATTCGTGCTTCTTCCGCTTCCGGAGCCCGTGGGGCGGCCGGACGTGCCCCTGCCGCTGCCGCTGCTGCGGACGTTGCTGTTCCTCTGCTGGGCGCCCCTTCCGCGCCCGTCGCTGTAATAACTCGACATTGCCCATCCTCCTGTGAACCTGGTTTCTACCATATATAAACACGATGCTTCGCACTCAAACGTTCCCGCTCCGCATACGGATTCATTATACCGTCTATTGCCCAAAATGGCAAACAAAATATATGCTGAAAAACCGAGCGGAGTATGGTATACTGTTGGAAAGACGCTAAGGGAGGGAACCACATGGCAATGGAACTGACCTGGCTGGGGCAGGGCGGCTTTCTGATCCGCTGCGGCGGCTCCGTCATCTGCCTGGACCCCTATCTGTCCTACAGCTGCGAGGAGAGCGGCGGACACACGCGCATCGCGCCCCCGCCCCTTGACCCGGCGTCCATCGACGCCGACCTGTTCGTGTTCTCGCACGACCACATGGACCACCTGGACGAGGGCACGCTGCGCCGCATCGACCTTGCGGACAACCTGTTTGCCGGGCCTGCCTCCTGCCGCAGCCACCTGCTGCGCCTGGGCGTGGACGCGGAGAACCTGCTGGCCTTTGACCGTGGCGACAAGCTGTGCGTGGGCGACGCGGAGCTGTACGCCGTGCACGCCGAGCACACGGAGGACAGCATCGGCCTTGTAGTGCGCGGGGGCGGCTGCACCGTCTATTTCACCGCCGACACCCTCTACTCCCCGCTGCTGGCCGAGAGCGCCCGCCCCTTTGCGCCCGACGCGATCGTCGCCTGCGTCAACGGCCGCTGGGGCAACATGGGCCACGAGGAGGCCGCGCGCGTCGCCCGCGAGCTGAACGTGCGCCTGTCCATCCCCACCCACTACGGCATGTTCCAGGAGAACACCGCCGACCCCATGGACTTTGTGCGCGCCATGGACGGCCAGCCCACCAGGCTGCTGACCATGTACGAGCCCGTGCAGCTATCTTTCTGAAAACCCCGGAGGCAATCACCCAAAGATGAAGAAATTCAAGGACATGACCAAAGAGGAGAAGCAGGTCCTCTCCCAGCGCGTGCAGCTGTACGCGGGCACCATCGTCGTCGTGGTGGCCATCGCGCTGTTCCTGCGCTGGTTCAACACCAACCAGATCACCAACGACGGCATACTGCCCACGCCGCGCAAGGCCGTCGAGCCCATCGCCGTGACCTACTGCGCGCAGACCGACCCCGCCTGGGCGCAGGATGCCCTTGGCGAGACGGGCTACACCATGGAGCAGGAGGGCAGTCTGTTCTGCTGCCTGTCCATGCTGCTGGAGCACAATGCCGGGATCTCCGTCACCCCCGCGCAGCTCAACCAGGCTTTCTGGGACAACGGCCTGTACGTGAACGGCAAGACCGTCAACGTCGCCAAGCTCGACACGCTCTACCCCGACGTCACCTTCTCGGCGCCCAGCGACTTCAACGGCGAGACCATCACCGACGAGCTGAAAAAGGGCCGCGTGTGCATGGTGCGCGTGCTGCGCGGCGAAAACGTGCACTGGCTGTGCGTGGTGGGCGCGGATGAGGACGACTTCTTCGTGCTCGACCCGGCCAAAGACGACCAGCCGCGATACCTCGCGGAGTATGAGAAGGTCTACGCGCTGGGCATCGTAAAATAAACCATCCCGGGAGGACAGGCTCATGGCGGAGCATTACTACACCAACGCCCCCACCTCGGCGCACGAGGAGCGGCATGTCAGCGTGCAGGTCGGCAGCCGCTGCCTGCGCTTTGAGACCGACGCGGGCACCTTTTCCAAGCAGCACCTCGACCCCGGCAGCCGCCTGCTCATCGACACCGTGCCGCCCCTTTCCGGAAGATGCGCCGACATCGGCTGCGGCTGGGGCGCCATCGGCGTCGCGCTGGCCGTCAAAAACCCGGCGCTGACCGTCGAGATGGTGGACGTCAACGAGCGCGCGGTGGCCCTTGCGCAAAAAAACGCGGAAGGCAACGGCGTTGCCAACGCCCGCGCCTACGTCAGCGACGCGCTTTCGCAGGTGCAGCCCGGTCTTTCCGCCTGCGTCACCAACCCGCCCATCCGCGCGGGCAAGCAGGTGGTCTACGGCTTCTTTGCGCAGGCGCACGAAAAGCTGCTGCCCGGCGGCGCGCTGTACGTGGTCATCCGTAAGCAGCAGGGCGCGCCCTCCGCCATCCGCTACCTGTCTACGCTGTTTGCCGAGGTCACCACGCTTACAAAGGACGCCGGCTACTGGATCCTGCGCGCCGTCAAGGCGCTGTGACGCCCCATCCCTCCAATTTATTCTTGTCTTTGCACCGCAAAAATGTTATACTAAACGACAGGATGTTAAAGATTTAGCAAACTTGTGCGGGCGCCTTGCCGGCACCGGGGACAGAAACTGAGGGAACGAAATGGCTGCACATAAAATTTCCGACGCGGTGATCCGCCGCCTGCCGGGTTATTATCGCTATCTGCGCGATCTGGAGAAGATCGGCATCACGCGCATCTCCTCGCAGGAGCTGGGCGCGCGCATGGGGTTGACCGCGTCGCAGATCCGCCAGGACATCAACTGCTTCGGCACGCTGGGCCAGCAGGGCTACGGCTACAACGTGGCCGAGCTGCGCGCCCACATCGGCAGCATACTGGGCCTGGGCCGCAAGTACGACATGATCATCGTGGGCGCGGGCAACATCGGCCAGGCGGTGGCCTGGTACCCCGGCTTTTCGCAGCGCGGCTTCGAGCCCATCGCCATGTTCGACGTCAAGCCCGACATGATCGGCCGCGTCATCCGCGGCGTGCCCGTCTACAACGTCACCGAGCTTCGCGCCTTTCTCGCCGAGCACCCGGCGCTCATCGGCGTGGTGGCAACGCCCGCGCGCGTGGCGCAGCAGGTCGCCCAGCAGATGATCGAAGGCGGCGTGCGCGCCATCTGGAACTTCGCGCCCATCGATCTCAAGGTCCCCGCCACCGTCGCGGTCAACAACGTCCACCTGACCGACAGCCTGCTCGTGCTCACCTACCGCCTGCACCAGATGGAGCTTGCCGAACAGGCGCCCGACGCGAACATTCCCACGGACTGATTCGTTTATCTTACCGTCGCAGGCCATTCCTGCGGCGGTTGTTGCTATTTGTGTGTTTTTTACCGTTTCTTCATCGCAAAATCTGGCGCGCAGGCTGTACTTGCGCCCCCGTTTCGTGGTATGATAGTATTGGAAAGGTTGGCGGGCCACCGCCATGAATAAAAGGAAGGGTCAAGCATGGCTAAGAAGAACAAAAAGCATCCGCAGGAAGAAACCGAGCTGCTGGAAGAGCAGCCCGCGCAGCAGGATGACGTCTCCGGCGCGCAGCGCCCCCGCCGCAAAAGCGGCAAGAGCATCGTGGCCATCGTGCTGCTGGTGCTGGCGATCCTGCTGTTCGTCGCCGGCGGCGCGCTGGGGCTGCTCTACTATCAGTCCTATCAGGATCTTGAGGAAATGAAGGCCGTGGTGGACGTGCAGGGCTTCTATCCCGGCATCACCATCGACGGTCAGGACGTGGGCGGCCGCTCCTATGAAGAGGTGCGCGAGGAGATCCTGGCGCGCCAGCAGGCCGAGGCCGACGCGCGCGTCATCACCGTCGCCTGCGAGGGCCAGACCTACACGCTGCCCGCGCAGTCCAGCTACGACACCGAGCAGGTGATCGTGGACGCGTACAACTACGCCAAGGAGGGCGACCTTACGCAGCGCTACCAGCTGGTCACGGCGCTGCAGACCCAGCCGCTGGACTTTGCCACCACCTGCACCGTCACGGTAGAGGGCGTGGACGCCTTTGTGCAGCGCATCGCCGAGGCCATCGACGTGCCCGCGCAGGATGCGACGGTGGGCAGCTTTGACGTGGAGACCAAGACCTTCGCCTTCACCGACGAGGTCAACGGCCGCAGCCTGGACGTGCAGCAGCTGCGCAGCCAGATCCAGCAGATGATCGATTCGGGCGACTATTCCGCCACGATCACCCCCGTGGTCAATGAGGTCCCCGCCGCCATCACCCGCGCGCAGCTGGAGCAGGAGAACCAGCTGCTGGCCTCCTTTACCACCACGACCACCAGCTCCTCCTCCCGCAACACCAACATCCGCCTGTGCTCCGAGGCCTTCAACGGCTACGTCGTGGCGCCCGGCGAGGTGTTCTCCATCAACACCGTCACCGGCCCGCGCACCACGGACAAGGGCTATAAGGCCGCGGGCTCCATCCAGAACGGCATCCTCATCTCGGAGCCGGGCGGCGGCGTGTGCCAGGTGTCCTCCACGCTGTTCAACGCGGTCGTGCGCGCCGGCATGGAGATCGTGGAGCGCTGGGGCCACTCCTGGCCGAGCGACTATGTCAAGATCGGCATGGACGCCGCCATCGACTACCCCGCCAAGGACTTCAAGTTCCGCAACACCTCCGACGCGCCCATCTACCTGGTGACGCACTTTGAGGACCGTCAGCTGACCGTCGAGGTCTACGGCAAGCCCGTGCTCGAGGAGGGCATGACCATCGATCTGCGCTCCACCACCGATTCCACCATCAGCCGCGGCGAGGACCGCATGGTGTTCGATTCCTCCCTCGCCCCGGGCGAGACCAAGACCGTGCGCAAGGGCCGCAACGGCAAAAAGTCCACCACCTACATCCAGTACATCAAGGACGGCAAGGTCGTCGAGGAGAAGGTGCTCTTCACCACGACCTACCCCGCCATCACCGCCATCATCAACTACGGTCCTGAGCCCACACCCGAACCCACGCCCGATCCCACGCCCCTGCCCGAGGAGAGCCACTCCAACGTCTGGCCGTAATTCAAATCAAAACCATCTGAGCGTTCCGATTCCCATCGGGACGCTCAGTATCTTTCTGCCCTTTCGCTGATCGTGATCGGAGGTGCAGCTCCACCCTTCAGCCGGCCGAAGGCCGGCAGCTCCCCTCAAGGGGAGCCTTAACGGCGGAACCCCCGATTGCCTGCTCCAAAAAGCGTTGTTGCAGCGAGCTCATCCGCATCAAGTGTGTCCCGTCTGCACCGTTGTTCCGACCCGCGGGTTTGTGGTATAATGGAAGCATCACAACCGAGGAGGGTTCCCATGAACGGTTTTTTCAAGGATATTCACGGCAATCCGCTGTTTCTGACCGGGCTGCAGGCCCACAACTCCTCCACCGGCACCGACATGCTGGACAAGGCCATCCGCGCCGTGCAGCTCTACGGCGGCAACACGCTGGAGACGCCCATCTACTGGTACGCCATCGAGCCGGAAAAGGACGTCTACGACATGGCGCTGGTCAAGGACACCATCGACCGCACGCGCGCGGCGGGGCTGCACCTGATCCTGCTCTGGTTCGGCACCAGCAAAAACGGCCACCCCAACTACGTGCCCGAGTACATCAAGCTCGACCCGCACACCTACCGCCTGGCCCGCAGCGTCGACGGCGCTCCGCTGCCCGCGCTCACGCCGCACTGCATGGCCACGCTCGAGCGCGACGCGCTGGCCTTTGAGCACCTGATGGCATTCCTCAAGGAATACGACGGCGCCACCGGCACCGTGGTCGCCGTGCAGGTGGAAAACGAGATGGGCATCGGCTACACCGACCGCGACTACTCCTCCCTCGCCCGCGCCGACTACGAAAAGCCGCTGCCCTCGGAGCTGTGGGACGTGCAGCTGGACGACTGCGGCGAGGTCACCGGCGAAAACACCTGGCGCGGCCACTTCGGCCGTCACGCGCACGAGGCCTTCTGCGCGTGGTACCACGCCCGCTACATCGGCGCCATCGCCGAGCGCGGCCGCAAGGTCTACGACTACCCCGCCCTCATCACCAACGTGATGATCGGCGAAAACCGCCACGAGGAGCCAGGCAAGTGCTACAACGCAGGCGCGCCCGTCGGCCGCGTGCTGGACATCTGGAAGAAGGGTGCGCCCGCGCTTGACCTGCTCTGCCCGGACATCTATAACCCCGAGGCCAGCGTGTACAGCCGCATCTGCTCGCGATACGCCCGCCCGGACAACGCGCTGTTCGTGCCCGAATCGCCCTGCACCGGCGAGCCCAACGCGATGAACGCATTCCGCGCGGTGGCGCACTACGACGCCATCGGCGTGTGCGGCTTCGGCGCCGAGAGCGCGCTGACCGAGGACGGCGAGCTGACCGACGCCGCCTATCCCATGGCCGTGACCATGCGCACACTGTCCGCCGTAGCGCCGCTGCTCGTCAAATACCGCGGCACGGGCCGCATCCACGCCTTCCTGCAGGAGGAGTTCGCCGCCAACCAGTACGTCAAGCTGGACAGATACCACGTCGTGGCCACCTTCCTGCGCGGCAGCAATCCGCCGCCGCCCTGCCTGGGCTCGCGCATCAACCTGCGCCTGCCCGAGAACCGCAAGCACCTCGAGGCGCGCGGACGCGGCCTGCTCATCCAGACGGGCGAGGACGAGTTCTTCCTCGCGGGCGCAGGCCTGTCCGTGGACTTCTACAAGCGCCCCGACCCGCAGGACCCCAACCCGTGGCAGCAGCTGAGCACCCGCCAGAACGACCAGCTCAACTTCCTGTCCGTGGAAGAGGGCCACTTCGAGGGCGACAAGTGGGTGATCGACTACATCCGCAACGGCGACGAGAGCAACTTCGGCCTCTACGTCCACGGCGGCCAGGTCGTGCGCCTGCGCATGAACCCCCACCGCAGCTTCTTCCTCGACGACTGACGCACACCGCCGATCGCTGGGAGGGTATCTGCATATGAAAAAACAGCTAATGGCTCTATTTCTGGCGTCCATACTTCTCTTAATCGGTTGCTCAAGCCGATCCGCCATCCCGGCGCTGGAGGACATTCCGTCTTATACGCAGGCGCAGCTGGAAGAAGAGTTATCCGGCCTTTCCAATGAGGAGATGCACGCTGCCTGGGGTGAGCCCGACGGCTTTCTCTCTGGGTTTTGGGGAGACATCTGGCGTTTTGACGAGGCGAGCGATGGACAGGTCATCCTCTACTATGACGCAGAGGGAAAGGTAGAGGACATCGTCATCCGCAAAGAATAACAATCCATCGGGGGGGAGTGCAAACTGCGCTGCCCCCTGTTTTTTGTGGGACACCCGTACTGCGCAAGCACAGGATTTCTTTCGTTGACTTGTCCATATGGATGGACTAAAATGAGGATTGACGGCGCAAACCGCCGCGCAAGGGAGTTTATCCGACACAAGGGAAGGGATCGCATGAAAGTCGTTTTGCAGAATCTGACCAAAAAATTCCCCGGCAGGGGCAAAAATGCGCAGCAGGAGGTCGTCGCAGTGGACGACTTCACCTTTGAGATACCCGACGGCAAGCTCGTGGGCCTGCTCGGGCCGTCGGGCTGCGGCAAGTCCACCACGCTCAACCTGCTGTGCGGCCTGCTCAAGCCCACGTCGGGCAAGATCTACTTTGGTGAGGACGACGTCACCGCGCTGCCCGCCGAGAAGCGCGGCGTGGGCCTGGTGTTCCAGAACTATGCGCTCTATCCGCACCTGACGGTGCTGCAGAACATACTCTTTCCGCTGCAGAACCTGCGCGGCAAGGAGCGCCCCTCCAAGGACGAGATGCTGCGCCGCGCCAGGGAGGCCGCAAACCTCGTGCAGATCGGCGAGCTGCTCGACCGCAAGCCCAGCGAGCTGTCGGGCGGGCAGCAGCAGCGCGTCGCCATCGCCCGTGCGCTGGTCAAGATGCCCCGCGTGCTGCTGCTGGACGAGCCGCTGTCCAACCTCGACGCCCGCCTGCGCCTGCAGACCCGCGAGGAGATCCGCCGCATCCAGCGCGAGACGGGCATCACCACGGTGTTCGTCACGCACGACCAGGACGAGGCCATGAGCATCTCCGACGTCATCGTGGTGATGAAGTCCGGCGTGGTGCAGCAGATCGATAAGCCGCAGGCCGTCTATGACGACCCGGACAACCTGTTCGTCGCAAAGTTCCTCGGCACGCCGCCCATCAACGTGTTCACCGGCCGCGTCGAGGGCGGCAGGCTGTTCATCGGCAGGGAAGCCGTGCTGCCCACCCCCGGCCTGCCCGACCAGCCCGTGTACGCCGCCGTGCGCCCCGAGGGCTTCGTGCTGGACGACAACGGCCCCCTCACCTGCAACCTTTCCCGCGTGGAGATCATGGGCCGCGACATCAGCGTGGTCTGCACGCACCCCGACTGCGAAAACGCCGCCATCCGTGCCATCATCAGCGCGGAGAACCGCGTGGACACCACGCAGCCCACGGTGCGCTTTTCGCTCAAGCCCGCCAAGGTGTTCCTGTTCGCAGCGGACACCGAACTTCGCCTGCGCCCGGCACAGGAGGTCTGATCCATGGAGAAAAACAACCTCAAGGGCTGGCTGTATCTTCTGCCCGCCGCGCTGTTCCTGGGCTTCTTTCTGGTCTATCCACTGATAGACGTGTTCGTCTACTCGTTTGAGGAGGGCTACAACTCCGCCTCGCAGACCTACTTTGGCGTCGGCCTGTACAACTACGATTATGTGCTGCACGACCCCTACTTCCTGCAGGCGGTCAAGAACACCTTCCTGCTGGTGGTGGTCACCGTGCCGCTGTCCACGGGCCTCGCGCTGCTGATCTCGATGGGGCTTAGCTCCATCCCGCGCCTGCAGAAGCTCTACCAGACCATCTACTTCCTGCCCTACGTCACCAACACGCTCGCCGTGGGCCTTGTGTTCATGATCCTGTTCAAAAAGACCGCCTACACCGACGGCCTTGTCAACCTGCTCATCAACCGCTTTGGCGGCGAGTCGGTGGACTTCATCGACGGCCCCTACTGGGCGAAGATGTTCGTGCTGTGCTTCTACACCATCTGGGTGGTGCTGCCCTTCAAGATCCTGATCCTGACCTCGGCGCTGGCCTCCGTCAACCGCGACTACTACAACGCCGCCAAGGTGGACGGCACGCCCGCCTGGCGGATCTTTACGCGCATCACACTGCCCATGATCTCGCCCACGGTGTTCTACCTGGTGATCACGGGCTTCATCGGCGCGTTCAAGGCCTATTCCGACGCGGTGGCGCTGTTCGGCACAGACCTGAACGCCGCGGGCATGAACACCATCGTCGGCTACGTCTACGACATGCTCTACGGCAACAGCGGCGGCTACCCCTCCTACGCGTCGGCCGCGGCCATCCTGCTGTTTGCCATCGTGCTGACCATCACCTGCATCAACCTGCTGGTCAGCCGCAAGCACGTCCACTACTCGTGAGGGCAGAAACTATGCAAAAGAAAACCGATTTTGGCAAGCTCGAGCGCGCGGTCAGGCTGCGCAGCACGCTCTCCGATGCCGTGCTCTACGTCCTGCTGACGCTGTGGGCGCTGATGGTGCTCTTCCCCTTCTACTGGATGATCCTGACCTCGCTCAAGTCCTACTCGGCCTACAACTCCGAGTACATCCCGCAGCTCTACACGCTGGCGCCCACGCTGCAA
Source organism: Candidatus Spyradocola sp. (assembly GCA_034113365.1). Lineage (GTDB taxonomy): Bacteria > Bacillota > Clostridia > Christensenellales > UBA1750 > Spyradocola. The sequence goes on along the minus strand of JAXEXP010000057.1, from coordinate 12,441 downwards.
AACTATTTTGGCGCCTTCACCGCCGTGCCGCTGGCGCGCTATCTGCTCAACACGCTGATCTTCACCGTCGTCACCACCGGCGTCATGCTGCTGGTGACGGTGCTTGCGGCGTTCGGCTTTGCGCGGCTGAGCTTCCGCGGGCGCGACCTGGTGTTCACGCTGTTCCTCGCGCTGATGATGATCCCCAGCGAGCTGGTCGTCATCACCAACTACGTCACCATCACAAACTGGGGGCTGCGCAACAGCTTTGCGGGCCTGATCCTGCCGTCGGTGACGTCGGTGTTCTACATCTACCTGCTGCGCGAGAACTTCGCGCAGGTGCCGGACGAGCTGTACTACGCCGCCAAGGTGGACGGCACGTCGGACTTCAAGTACCTGTGGAAGGTAATGCTGCCCATCTGCCGCCCCACCATCGTCACCATCACCATCTTAAAGGTCATCGAGTGCTGGAATTCCTACGTCTGGCCGCGGCTCATCACCGACAACGAGGCCTACTACCTCGTCTCCAACGGCATCCAGTCCATCCGCGAGAACGGCTTTGGCCGCGAGAACATCCCCGCGATGATGGCGGCGGTCGTGGTCATCTCGGTGCCGCTGATTGTGCTGTTCCTCATCTTCCGCAACAAGATCATGGAGGGCGTGTCCCGGGGAGGTACCAAGGGATGAAAAAGCTCAGAATCCTCGCCGCGCTGCTGGCGCTGCTCCTGCTGTGCCTGCCGCTTGGGGGCTGCCACGGCACGCGCGGTCTGAACGCATTCGCCGTGCCCGAGTCCTTTGACGAAACCCGCGACTACGAGATCACCTTCTGGGCCAAGAACGATACCAACAAAGCCCAGACCGCCATCTACGAAAACGCCATTGCCTCCTTCGAGGCGCTCTATCCCAACATCCACGTCACGCTGCGCCTTTACACCGACTACGGAAAGATCTACAACGACGTCATCACCAACATCGCCACCGGCACCACGCCCAATGTCTGCATCACCTACCCCGATCACATTGCGACCTACCTGACGGGCAGCAACACGGTGGTGCCGCTGGACGAGCTGTTTGCCGACGAACAGTACGGCCTGGGCGGCAGCGCGCTTCGCTACGACGGCCCCACGCCGGACGAAATGGTGCCGCAGTTTCTCGCCGAATGCGCCATAGGCGGCGTTCACTACGTCATCCCCTACATGCGCTCCACCGAGGCCTGCTATGTCAATAAGACCTACGTCGAAGCCCTCGGCTACGAGCTGCCCGACGTGCTGACCTGGGACTTCGTCTGGGAGGTCTCCGAGGCGGCTCTTGCGCAGGACGCAGACGGCAACTACCTGGTCAACGGCCAGAAGGTGCTCATTCCCTTCATCTATAAGTCCACCGACAACATGATGATCCAGATGCTGCGCCAGCAGGGCGCTGGCTACTCCACGCAGGACGGCGACATCCTGCTTTTCAACGACGACACCGCATCGCTTCTGACCACCATCGCGCAGCACGCGCAGTCCGGCGCGTTCTCCACCTTCAAGATCTCCAGCTACCCGGCCAACTTCCTCAACGCCGGCCAGTGCATCTTCGCGGTGGACTCCACCGCAGGCGCCACCTGGATGGGCTCCGGGGCCCCGCTGCTGGACATCTCGCCCGACAAGCTGGTGCAGTTTGAGACGGCGGTGCTGCCCATCCCCCAGTTCGACCCCGGCCACCCCAGCATGATCTCGCAGGGCCCGTCGGTGTGCGTGTTCAACAAGGCCGACCCGCAGGAGGTGCTGGCCAGCTGGCTGTTCGCGCAGTATCTGCTGACCAACGACGTGCAGATCGCCTATTCCCAGACCGAGGGTTACGTCCCCGTCACCCAGAAGGCCCAGCAGTCCGCCGAATACCAGGACTACCTCGCCCGCGCCGGCGAGGACGGCGACCTGCACTATTCCGTCAAGCTCCAGGCCGCGCAGCTGCTGCTGGACAATGTAGACTCCACCTTCACCACCCCCGTGTTCAATGGCTCGGCCTCCCTGCGCGACGCAGCGGGCCAGCTCATTGAGAACACCTGCAAGTCTGTGCGCCGCGGCCAGACCGTGGACGATGCCTATCTGGACACGCTTTACCGCGACGTGATCTCCCTCTACCGCCTGGACCAGCTCTCCACGGGCGGCGCGGCGACCGCGGGCAAGGCGGACCTCGGCCCCCTGCCCCCCACCGCGGTGGCGCTGCTCACCGCGCTGGCCTTCGCCTGGACGCTGATCGCGCTGTACGTTGTCATTACAGCTGTAAAGGAGAAGAGTTCGTTAAAAAAGGGCAATGCGCATTGATTTATGGTGTGTTGTGAGTATAATGTAACTCGGGCATTCCAAATGCTTGATACGAAAAGGAGTATAAAACCATGAAAAAGTTCATTGCTCTGATCCTGGCTCTGCTGATGGTCCTCTCCCTGGCCGGCTGCGCGGCGGGCGGCCAGGACGCCGACGTGTTCGCCAAGTCCGAGGGCACCATGACCTATGCTGAATACGCTGCGGCTCCCGTGGATTCTCAGGTCACCATCGAGGCCTTTGTGCAGGCCAAGCAGTCCTGGTGGGAGGACAAGGCCACCGTTTACGCCGTGGACAAGGACGGCGGCTACTTCCTGTACGACATGGCCTGCTCTGAGGCTGACTACGAGAAGCTGACCCAGGGCGCCAAGATCAAGGTCACCGGCTACAAGGCCGAGTGGGCCGGCGAGGTCGAAATCATCGACGCCACCTTTGAGCTGCTGGACGGCTCCTATGTGGCCGAGGCGGTGGACGGCACCGCTTGGCTGGGCACCGACGAGCTCATCAACCACATGAATCAGTTCGTCGCCTTCAAGGGTCTGACCATCGAGCCCTCCACCGACGCCGAGGGCAACGAGGTCGCCTTCCTCTACAACTGGGACGGCTCCGGCGAGGACGGCAACGACCTGTACTTCAACGCCTCCGTCAACGGCCAGACCTATAACTTCTGCGTGGAGTCCTACCTGTGTGACAACACCACCGACGTCTACAACACCGTCGAGGCCCTGAACATCGGCGACACCGTGGACATCGAGTGCTTCCTGTACTGGTACGAGGGCGCCAACCCCCACGTCACCTCCGTCACCGTCAAGTAAATTCCAAAACAGCAACCAAGGACGTCTCGACTGCTGCGAGGCGTCCTTATTCTTTTCCCGCACGCCTGACGGTATGCTGCCCTAAACCGTGATGCAGCTTCACCCTTCAGCCGCCTGCGGGCGGCAGCTCCCCTCAAGGGGAGCCTTAAACCGAACCCAGAATCGTCTGCCCCAAGCACTCTTTTGCCAGACGACGAAAAATAGAGCCGAAGGTTCATCCTCCGGCTCTGTTTTTTATGCAGAAAATACCTGTTTTCCCATTACAAATGCGTCACAAATGCGGATGTCCTCGTCAAATACCACGATGTCCGCATCATAGCCCGGCGCCAGCACACCCTTGTTCCAGCCCATCAGGCGCGCGGGGTTGCGCGCTACCAGCTGCACCGCCTGCGGCAGCGCCAGCCCCACCTGCTGCGTCAGCACGCGCACCAGCACGTCCGCCGACGCGATGCTGCCCGCAAACGCGCTGCGGTCCTTTAGCTTGCACACCCCCTCCTCGATGAGGAACTCCGTGTTCACCATCCAGCCGTGCGTCACATTCGTGCCCGCCAGCGCCAGGCTGTCCGAGCACACCGTCACATGCTCCAGACCCTTGATCTTGAGGATCATTTGGATCAGCTCCGGCGGCAGATGCTTGCCGTCCGCGATCAGCTCCACGCACATTTCGTCCGACAGGAACGCCGACTCGATCACGCCCAGGCTGCGGAAGCCCTGCCTGCGCGTCACCGTGGACGTGCAGGAGTACAGGTGCGTCACCAGACGGCAGCCGTTATCCTCCGCCACGCACATGTCGCCGTACACCGCGTTGGTGTGCCCCGCCGAGGGCAGTACGCCGTGCTCGCACAGATACCGGCAGAAGCGCCCGTCCGCGTCGCGCTCCGGCGCATAGGTCCACCGCGCCACCGCTTCCCCCGCCTCAGCCAGCAGCCCCTCGTACTGCTCCGGCACCGGGTCGGACATGAAGTCGACGCACTGCGCGCCGCACTGCTCGGGCGACAGATACGGCCCCTCCATGTGCACGCCGGGCAGGTTGGGCAGCAGCGCCGGGTCGCGCTGCGCCCGCTTCGCCTCCAACACCGCCTGCCGCATGCGTTCAAACGGCGCCGCAGACAGCGACGGGCACACCGTCGTCGCCCCGTGCTCAAGATGGAAGTTGCACCCCGCCACGATGTCCGCCGCGTTGCCCATGAAGTCGTGCCCCGCTCCGCCGTGGGTGTGCAGCTCCACAAACCCCGGCGACACGATCCGCCCCGCGCGGTCCCACTCGCGGTCAAAGGGCAGCTCCTGCGCTGTCACTGCCGCGATGCGCCCATTTTCGACGTAGACGTACCCCGCCTGCACGCCGTTTTGCGTCAGGATCCTGTCGCTGCGTATCCGCTCCATCACAGCAGCCCTGCGCTTTCCGCGTCCAGATACAGCACCGCCGCGGGATGCTGCCTAAGGATCGTCGCGGGGCAGTCCTCGCTCACGGGGCCGTGCAGCGTGCGCTCCACCGCCCGCGCCTTGCTCGCCGCCGGCACGATGCAGTACAGCCGCGGAGCGCGGATGAACGCCGGACAGGTCAGCGTCAGCGCCTGCTTGGGCACCTGCGCAAGGCTGCCAAAGCACCCGTCGTGCACCTGCTGCATGCGGCACACCTCGTCCAGATTCACCACCTTCACCAGCTTCTCATCGTGGAAATCTGCCTCGCCGGGGTCGTTGAACGCGATGTGGCCGTTCTCGCCGATGCCCATCACGATGATGTCCGCCGGGCGCGCCGCCAGCAGCGCCGCATACCGCGCGCATTCCGCCTGCGCATCCGTCGCCTGCGCGTCGATCAGGTTCACAGACGCCAGCTTCACCTTCCCGAATAGATGCTCCGTCAGGAACCGCCCGAAGCTCTGCGGCGCGCCCGCGGGCAGGCCGATGTACTCGTCCATGTGATACGCGTGCACGCGCTCCCACGGCACGTCGCTCGCCGCAAGCTCCGCCAGCACCTCGTTCTGCGACGGCGCCGCCGCAAAGATCATGCTGATCTCGTCCTTCTCCGCCAGCAGCGCGCGCATCGCTGCGCAGATGTCCTGCGCCGCCGCGCGCCCCATCGCCTGCCGGTCGTCTGCCGCCACCACGCGCAGGCTGTCCTGTCTCCATTCCCTCATGCTTCCAGCTCCTTTCCCAGCATCAGCGCCCGGAAGCGCCGCAGCGCATCCGCAAACGCCGCGCGCTGATCCTTGTATACGTAGAGGTTCTCAAACCTCCGCTCCGTCAGCGCGTTCAGCCCGTCGAAGGTCTGCAAATGCGGCTCCAGCGTGGCGAACACGTCGCGCCCCGTCTCCCGCACGAATTGCCCCAGGATCTCCGCAATGCAACCCTCGCCGCAGCCCGGCGGCACGATCGCGCCCTGCGAAAGCGCGTCCTTAACGTGGAAATACTCGACGTACCCCTTGAGCTGCTCATACGCCTTCGGCCACGGCGCATACCCGCCCAGCACGAAGTTGCCCATGTCGAACACGCACCGCAGCCTGCCGCCGAACGCGTCCAGCAGGTCCAGACAGTCCTCCGGGCTCTCGCCGTAGATGTCCGCCTCGTTCTCGTGGCAGAGCGTCACGCCAAACTCTTCCGCCAGCGTCAGCATCGCGTCCATGCGCTCCAGCACCTCGGCGCGGGCGTCCGCGCGGGTCTGCCCCGGCCGCAGGTAGAAGCTGAACACGCGCACATTGCCCGTCCCCAGCAGGTTCGCCGTCTCAAACACGCGCTTTGCCTTCTCCAGATGCGGCGCAAACGCGTCCGCCAGCCCGATCTTCCCCAGCGGCGACCCGATGGCCGATACGCGGATGTCCCCCAGCGCCGCGCGCAGCGCCTTCGCCTCCTGCGTGGTCAAATCGGCGATGTTCTTCTCCCCGATGAACCTCGGCTCGATCGCGCCCACGCCGTTTTCCCGCAAAAACCGCAGCTGCTCGCCCAACTCCCGGCTGTATTCATCCGCAAACGCGGACAGCATCACGCCCATTCGCTACGCCTCCTCCGCGTGCATGGCTTCCTCGCGCCCGCTGTCCATCGCGCGGCGGATGGCGCCCAGCACATACACCGGTGCAAAGAACTGCGCCAGATCGCACTGTTCCTTCTCGTCGAACAGCGCTCGATACTCCAGCACCTCGCGGTCGGAGCAGCCGTCCAGCTCATACGAGCCGCCCACCACCGCGTCCGCGCAGCTGACGGAGGCGTAGTACAGGTAATTCCCCTCCACAAACGACAGCACCACGTCGTATTCGTCGTAGCGCAGCACGCAGGTGCAGTCGTCGCCGCGCGGCACCACCTGCACCGCGCGCGGGAAGAACCCGAAGATCTCCATCGCCACCTGCACCAGATGCTGCGCGTAGAAGAAGAAATCGCCGTAGGGGTTGTGCATGTTGACGGGCGCGCGCAGGTACCCGCCCAGCACCTTGCCATGCGCCTGCGTGCGCACGATCTCCTTGAGCTTCTGCACGTCGGGCGCGAACACGCACATCGACCCGCCGCTGACGGGGATGCGCCGCTGCCGCAGCTCCCGCGCGAGCACCCGCGCGTCGTCCTCCGTGCAGGTGATGGGCTTGTCGATGAACATGGGGATGCCGCTGTCCAGATAGGGCCGCGCGTACTTGAGATGATTGTCGCCGTGCCGCGCGGTGATCATCACGCCGTCCACCTTGCCCACCAGCTCGTCGTACCGCTCCATCACCGGCACGCCGAACTGCTCGTGCAGCTTTTCCGCCGCCGCGCGGTCGTCGCTGTACACGCCCACAAACTCAATATCCCCAACGATCTTCCGGTTGTTCACGGCGTCAAGGAACCCGTTGGCATGCGAGTTCTCACAGCCCAGTATCGCCACTTTGTACATGCTCCGCCCTCCTTCAGTACCGCACCGGCAGCGGATTCTGCCCGTGCACCGTCTCGATCACCGAGATGATCTTGGCGATGTCCTCGGGGCGGATGGCCAGCGGCTTGCCCTCGGTCAGCGCCTCGTACATCATCCGGTAGAACTTCTCCACCGCCACGCCGAACGCGTCGCCGTCAAACTCGCCCTGCTCCTCGTGTACGTTCAGCTTCTCACCACAGTAGATGGGGTACCCGTTTTCGTCCTTCAGCGACTCGAAGATCACCGGCCGCTCGGGGTTCTCGCCGTCGACGATGTACTTCATCACGTACTTGCCCGGCGTGCACTTGTAGGTGCCGCGCGAGCCCTGGATCTTGAGGTTGTAGTCCGAGAACGCGTCGGTGGAGTTGATCTCCACGTCCACCAGCGGCTTGCCCGGCGCGGCGAGCAGTATCTTGGCATAGTCCTCCGCGTCGCCGCTGGTCAGCGCGCAGTCCAGCTTGGAGTACACCACGCGCGTGTTGTCGTCGTATCCCAGCAGGTCCAGCGCCATGCCCAGCGGATGCGGCCCGGTGTTGTACACGCTGCCGCCCATGCGGCACTGCAGCGTCTGCCAGTCCCAGCGCCGCGCCAGCCCGTTGTAGCGGATGCTGATCTGCTTGACGTCGCCCAGCTTGCCGCTGTCCATCACCTGCTTGGTAAACCCGTAGAACGGCGCCAGGAAGGTCTGCTGGAACACCGCCAGCAGCCCGCCCTTCTCCTTTGCCGCGCGCATCAGCTCGCTGCACTCGTAGTAATTGCGCGCAAAGGGCTTCTCCACCAGCACGTTGAACCCGTGCTCCAGCAGATCGCGCGTGATGCCGTAGTGCTGATCCGAGTAGCTCGCGTTCACCACCAGATCCAGCTCCGGATGGTCAAACAGCTCGCGATAGTCGGCAAACACTGCGCAGCCGGGGTATTCGGAAAGCGCGCGCTGCCTGCGTTCTTCGTCCGCCTCCACCACCGCCGCCACGTCAAAGTACACGTTCTCCTGCGAGCGGTAGAACCGGCCGTGGATGTCCCTGCCGCTGCGCCCCTGGCCGATCACGGCCAGCTTGAGTTTCTTCATGGTCTGACCCCCTCTTCGGTTTTTGTTTCCCGCTCCATTATACCTCCTGTTTTTTACCATATAAATTGGAGAAACAGCACTCCCGTATTGCAATCCGTACTGCATTCTGGTATGCTGGTTTCAGTGAGACCACGTTAAGGGGGCAGAGATTGTGGAACAAGCCTGCACCGATTATTCCAAGTTTTCCTCGGAGAACCTGACCTTCAGCCACGTCTGCTATCACACCGCAAGGCAGTTCCCGCCGCATGTGCACGACGTGTGCGAGCTGCTGTACGTCAAGCGCGGCAGCATCACTTACGCGGTGGAGAGCCGCGTCTACCACCTCAGCCGCAACAGCCTGATCCTGTCGCGCCCGCTGTCGCTGCACGCCGTTGCCTCCGAGGGCCCCGAGCAGTACGAGCGCAGCAACATACTCATCGACGAAAAAAAGCTGGCGCCGGAGATCTTTTCGCGCATCCCCGCGGGCCTGGACGTCATCACCTTTGACGACGACGCCATCATCCCCGACCTGTTCCGCAAAATGGACTTCTACTGCGGCCGCTTTGAGGACGCACTGCTGCGCCCGCTGCTCGAGGACCTCGCCCGCGAGGTGCTGTGCAACGTGCTCATCGCCTCGGGCAGCACCGAGCGCAGCCGCGCCTACGCCGTCAATCCCCTGCTGGACCAGGCGGTGTCCTACATCGAGCGCAACCTCTCCCGCCCGCTGAGCGTGGAGGGTGTCTGCGCCGAGCTGCACGTGGCGCGCAGCCACCTGCACCACCTGTTCGTGCAGCACCTGAACATCAGCCCCAAGCAGTACATCCTCACCAAGCGCCTCGCGCTGGCCCAGCGGGAGCTGCGCGCCGGCGTCAAGCCCACGCAGGTGTTCCTGGACTGCGGCTTTTCGGACTACTCCACGTTCTTCCGCGACTACAAGCGCGCCTTCGGCCGCACCCCCTCGCAGGAGACGGAGCGCCCCGTCCGCGTCGCCGAGCCCTGACCGCCCCGCATCCAAAGGAGGCCGCCCCCTTGTACATCCTGCTCTCCCCCGCAAAGAAGATGCGCCAGCAGCCCGACCTGCTCGAATGCCGCGGCCTGCCCGCATTCTCCGCCGACGCCGCAAAGCTGCTGGCCGCCCTGCAATCCATGACGCTGCCCCAGCTGCAGCGGCTGTGGCGGTGCAGCGACGCGCTCGCACAGCGCAGCTTCGCGCTGCTTCAGGGCGCGGATGTCGCCGCTGCCCGCACCCCCGCGCTGCTCGCCTACGACGGCATCCAGTACCAGTACCTCTCGCCGCTCTCCCTGCCCGACGACGCCGTCGAGTACCTGCAGCAGCACCTGCGCATCCTCTCGGGGCTGTACGGCATGCTGCGCCCCCTCGACGCCGTGATCCCCTACCGCCTGGAGATGCAGGCGCAGCTGTGCGTGGACGGCGCGCCCGACCTGTACGCCTACTGGGGCGACCGCATCGCGCGCAGCCTGTGCGCCGGCGCTCCGCTTATCGACCTGGCCTCCAGGGAGTACAGTCGCAGCGTGCTGCCGCATCTGCCCCCGGACGTGCGCGTGATCACCTGCACCTTTGCCCAGCAGGTAGACGACAGGCTGCTCGAGCGCGCCACGCTGTGCAAAATGGCCCGCGGCGAGATGGCGCGCTACCTGGCGCTCAACCGGGTGCAGGACGAGCGAGAGCTGCGCGGCTTCCGCGAGCTGGGCTTTGCCTACTCCCCCGTTCATTCCGACGAAAACCATTATGTGTTCATAAAAGGAGGTCCTTCCCCATGCTGAATCCCGGCACTCCCGCTCCCGACTTTACGCTCGCCGACCAGAACGGCAGCCCCGTCACGCTGAGCAGCTTCGCGGGGCGCAAGGTCGTGCTCTACTTCTACCCCAAGGACAACACCCCCGGCTGCACGCGGCAGGCCTGCGCGTTCGCCGCCGCCTACGAGGACTTCAGGTCGCTGGACGTCGTGGTCATCGGCGTCAGCAAGGACTCCGCCGCCTCCCACGCCAAGTTCGCGGCCAAGTACGAGCTGCCCTTCATCCTCCTCTCCGACCCCGAACTCACCGCCATCCAGGCCTACGGCGTCTGGCAGGAAAAGAAGCTCTACGGCAAGGTGAGCATGGGCGTGGTGCGCTCCACCTACATCATCGACGAGCAGGGCGTCATCACCCACGCCATGCCCAAGGTCAAGCCCGACACCAACGCCGCCGACGTGCTCGCCGCGCTGCGCGCCTGACCATGAGCGCCCCCATCCTCACGCGCGAACAGGCCACCCAGCTGTGCCAAGCGCTCCCCGGCGTCTACGAGGACTACCCCTTTGACGACTTCAACTGGACGGTGATGCGCCACCAGTCCAACCGCCGCATCTTCGCCGCGATCTACGCCCATGAGGGCCGCGTCTGGGTCAACCTCAAGGCCGAGCCCGACTACGCCGCGCTGCTGTGCGCCGCGTATTCCTGCGTCGTGCCCGCCTACCACATGAACAAGCGCCATTGGATCAGCGTGATCCTGGACGGCACGCTGCCCCAGGACGAGCTTTCCGCGCTCATCCGCGGCAGCTACCGCCTCACCGCGCCGCGCGCCCCTTCGCTTTCGAAAAATTAACATCCAAACCCGGTGAAAACTTAACATTCCATGTGCTAAACTGAGAGCATCGACAGTGTGTAGCAGAAACAGCGTAAATCCAGCTGATTTTCTGCTGCACGCTTTTTTTATTCGTTATTTTGGGAGGCAAAACCACATGAGTGAAGAACGTTCCAACTCCTATCTGGAGACCCAGCCCTTGGGCAAGCTGATGGGCAAGTACGCGGTGCCCTGCATCATCTCGCTGCTCGTCGCCGCGCTCTACAACATCGTAGACCAGATCTTCATCGCCAACGCAAGCTACCTCGGCTCCTACGGCAACGCGGCCAACACCGTGGTGTTCCCGCTGACGGTCGTGGCGCTGGCCATCGTGGTGATGATCGGCGACGGCTGCTGCGCGTTTGTCAGCATCGCGCTGGGCGCGGGCAAGCCCGAGGACGCGCACAAGAGCATCGGCAGCGCCGTGCTGCTGGTCATCATCTCCGGCATCGTGCTGACGGCGCTCTACCTGATCTTCCTCAACCCCATCCTGACGCTCTTTGGCGGCAACGTCAACGCCGAGACCATGGTGCAGTCGCAGGAGTACTTCTTCTGGATCTCGCTGGGCGTGCCCTTCTACATGTTCGGCCAGGCGCTCAACCCCATCATCCGCTCCGACGGCAGCCCCCGCTTTGCGATGGTTTCCACGCTGGCGGGCGCGGCGGTCAACATCGTGCTCGACCCCATCTTCATCTTCGGCCTGCGCTGGGGCATGATGGGCGCAGCCGTGGCCACGGTGCTGGGCCAGATCCTCACCGCCGCGCTGTCCATCTGGTACCTGTGCCACATGAAGGCCGTGCGCCTGTCCAAGCAGAGCTTCCGCATCCATCCTTCCCTGGTCAAGCGCTACATCCCGCTGGGCATCTGCAGCTTCCTGTCGCAGATCTCGCTGGTGGCGGCCATGGCGACCATCAACAACATGGTGCGCAAGTACGGCGGCCTCGACCCCATCTTCGGCCAGAGCCAGTACGCGCAGATCCCCATGGCGGTCGTGGGCATCGTGATGAAGTTCTTCCAGATCGTCATCTCCATCGTCGTGGGCATGGCGGCGGGCTGCATTCCGATTGCCGGCTTCAACATGGGCGCGGGGCACAAGGACCGCGTGCGCGAGCTGTTCACCCGGCTGCTGATGGCGGAGACGCTGGTGGGCCTGGCCGCGCTGCTTCTGGTGGAGGGCTTCCCGCGCCAGCTGATCGCCATCTTCGGCGCGGCAAACGAGAGCGTGCACTATACGGCGTTTGCCGTCCGGGCGTTCCGCGTGTATCTGTGCATGGTGGTGTTCGCCTGCGTGAACAAGGCGTGCTTCACCTTCCTGCAGGCGCTGGGCAAGGCGGCGGCCTCCACGGCGCTGTCCATGATCCGCGAGGTCGTCTTCGGTGTGGGCTTCGCGCTGCTGCTGCCCCGGTTCTTCGGGCTGGACGGCGTGCTCTATTCCATGCCGGTGTCCGATCTGCTGACGTTCGTGATCGCGGCATTCCTCATGCGCGGAACATACCGGGAGCTGCGGGCGTAGGCGCTCCTCCGTCTTGCCTGCATGCGCCGGCGGCGACCGAGGCATGTCGCAGGGACCTATGCGTCAATCCCTATAGAACGGACACATCCGAATGAAAAAAATGCCTAGACGCGGCGGGAGAACTCCTGTATCATACAGATACAGACATGAAGCGCAAGCCACGCGCCATCGCGCCCTCTGGTAGGCGGATGGACGGGGGAAAGCCCGCAAAAGGAGGATCGGCATATGAACGTTCCATGGGAAGAAGCCCTGCCCTACCGCCTGCTGGCGCTGCTGGTTCTGGCGGCGT
>JAXEXP010000056.1:0-6943 GCA_034113365.1 Candidatus Spyradocola sp. | reverse complement strand
CTGTCGCAGCTGCTTCTTCTCCAACCCATAGCTGGATGCGATTTCTGCGTACGTCTCTCCTTGCTCATGGCGGGTCCTCACCAATTCTGTCAAGCCCTCTACCTTTGTGTATCTTCTTGTCATGCAAAAACCTCCTGTCGTAGTTTCTATTCTACAACAGGAGGTCTCTTTTTTCTATTGTCCGTTATCTGGGGTTCAGGCCACTTTTCCGTTCTTCCCTGCCTTGTTTTCAGGCCTTTGGATCAGTCGGCGAACATGGCCAGCAGCGCTTCGATGCCGTCCTCGCCCACGCCCGTGAGGATCAGATTCACCATTCTGTCGCCCTCATAGCGCATCAGATAGGCCTGATGCAGGTCGTATCCCTCCACATGCGCGTACAGCGCGAGGTACTCGTTGCCGCACAACGTGACGGCCACCGGCTCGTCCACCGTGTAGGAAAAGGACTCGTTGCCCGTCAGCCCATCGGAAATAATTTGCGCGTAATCCTCCACGGTGAGGCCCTTTGCGGCGGGGTTGAGGCCCAGATTTTCGTACATCAGGATGATGCTGGCGCCGGTTTCGGGGTGCTGGACCATCATATCGGTGCTGTTGGGCAGCTGGATCATGGCCTTTTCCAGCGGATTGCCGCCCAATTCATCCACGCTGATGTTCATGATCTCGGCCAATTCCTCGTCGGTGGAGATCCCCCAGCTCTCGTCGGGCAGCGTGAGCGTCAGCTCCGCATAGTCGCTGGTGAAGGTCCTGCCCGCCCACGCGCCGCGGCTGAACTGCTTTTCGGGCGCCTGGGAAGACTCCGGCGCGGCGGTTTCAGACGGCGTTTGCGCCCCTTCTGCTGCCTGTGTTTCGTGAGCGATCATGGGAATCTCCGACGCGGAACAGGCGGTGAGCGTCAGCAAAAGCAGCAGTGCAATGCAGCATACAATCGGTTTTTTCATCCGTTTCTCTCCCTCAAAAGCGTTTTTTACGTCGGTTACACGCCCATTGCGTCGTCGATCGCATCGCTTATGCCCTCCTCGCCCAGGCCGCCGACCACGATCTGCACCATGGTATCGTCAATGCGGCGCAGGAAGTAGGCCTGTGCCACAACCCCTTCCTCCATCTCGCGGGCCGTGACGAGCGCGGCATACCAGTGCTCCTGCATAAACACTTCGAAAACGTCCTCCGCATCCCAGCCCTGCTCTTCCAGCTCCTCTTTGAACCCTTCGGCGTATTCCATGGCGCTCTCCTGCGCAAGCTCCGGCCGCTGGTTCAGATCCTCGTAGAGCACCGTGATCACGGCGTTCGTCTGCTCATGCTGCGCAAACAGCTCGCAGCGGATGTACTCCTCGCTGCCCATCGCGTCGATCTCCTCCTGAGAATACAGGGAATAGCCCTCCAGCGGGATGGAGATCTCCGCCCACTTGTTGACATAGCGCTGCTCCTGCGGCGTGGGCTCGGGCGAAGCGGTGGGAGTGGGCTCCGGGCTCGGCTGCGCTGTGGGAACAGGGGTCGCCGTGGGGTCGGGAGCTGCTGTGGGTTCTGCAGTGGCTTCAGGCGCTTTGGGGGCGCAGGAACAGAGCAGCGCGAGGATGAGCAGCAGCAGGAGCGCGATGATCTTCTTCATGGTAGACTCCTTCTCAAAAACGCATTGAGGGCACATCGCTGCTGCGGTGTGCCCGATTGGACGGTTGGGGTAGGTTAGAACACGGGGATGACGTTGGCGCCGTAGGTCTCGGTGATGAAGTTGCGGACCTCGTCGGACTGCAGGGCCTTGACCAGGGCCTGGATGTCCTCGCGGGTCTCATCGCCGGCGCGGACGGCCACGATGTTGGCGTAGGTCTGCGCGCCCTCGGAGTCCTTGTCCTCGGTGACGATCAGCTTGTCGGTGATCTCGGCCTCAAGGGCGTAGTTGCCGTTGGCGACCGCAAAGTCCACATCCACCAGGGTGCGCGGCACCTGCTCGGCGGCGATCTCCAGGATCTCGATGTTGTGGGGGTTGTCCACGATGTCGCGGGCGGTGACGGACAGGCCGGCGCCCTCGGGCAGGGTGATGATGCCCTGCGCGGCCAGCAGCTGCAGCGCGCGCGCCTCGTTGGTGGCGTCATTGGGCACGGAGATGACCGCGCCGTCGGGGATGGCGGTCAGATCGGAGCTCTTTCCGGCGTAGATGCCCAGGGGCTCGAAGTGGATGGCGGCGGCAGAGACCAGGTTGGTGCCGTTGTTGGCGTTGAAGTCGAGCAGGTAGGGCAGGTGCTGGAAGTAGTTGGCGTCGATGTCGCCCGCCTCAAGCGCCTGGTTGGGCAGCACGTAGTCGGTGAACTCCTGAATCTCCAGGGTGATGCCCTGCTCGGCCAGTATGGGCTTTACGACCTCGAGGATCTCGGCGTGGGGCGCGGGGGACGCGCCGACGATGAGCTTGGTCTCCTTCTTGGCGGTGGTGCAGGCGGTCAGCGTCAGCACCAGGGCCAGCGCCAGGGCGAGAGCGATGATCTTCTTTGCGAGTTTCATGGTTGTTTCCTCCTCAATACAGACTGCATATAGAATAGGTAAGTTTTACCGGGTACGCTTGTCGATGCGCTTGGCGACGATGTCGAAGAACACCTGGATCACCTGCACGATGATGATGATGAGCACGAGGGTGAGCATCATCACGTCGTACTGGTAGCGGTGCATGCCGTAGCGCACGGCGATGTCGCCCAGACCGCCGCCGCCCAGCGCGCCCGCCATCGCGGAATAGCTGACCAGCGTGATGACGGTGACAGCGACGCCGCGGATCAGAGACGGCACGGACTCGGGCAGCAGCACCTTCCACACGATCTGGAAGGTACTGGCGCCCATGGTGCGGGCGGCCTCCACCACGCCGTGGTCGATCTCACTCAGCGACTGCTCGACCATGCGCGCCACAAAGGGCGCGGCGGCCACGACCAGCGGGACGATGGTGGCGGTGGTGCCGAATGCCTTGCCCACGATGAGCCGGGTGAAGGGGGCGATGGCAAGCATCAGGATGACGAAGGGAATGGACCGGCCGATGTTGACGATCCAGCCCAGCACGGTGTTGAGCGCCTTCATGGGCTTTAAGCCGTTTTTGTCGGTGACGATGAGGGCGACGCCCAGCGGCAGGCCGAGCACGTAGGCAAACAGCGCCGAGACGAAGGTCATGTACAGCGTCTCGCCCGCGCCCTCCATCAGCATGGACAGGTTGTCCGCGATCAGACTCCACATTATTCCTCATCCTCCTTCATGCCCAGCAGTGTGCGGGTGACCGGTGATGCGGGGTGGGTCATCACGGTTTTGACATCGCCTTGCTCGACGAAGGTGCCGTAGTTGATGATGGCCACCTTGTCGCAGATGGCGTTGACCACGCCGATCTCGTGGGTGATGATGATGATGGTGACGCCCATCTTCTGGTTGATGTCCTGCAGGAGCTTGAGTATGCTCTTGGTGGTGAAGGAATCCAGCGCGCTGGTGGGCTCGTCGCACAGCAGGATCTTGGGGTTGTTGGCAAGGGCGCGGGCGATGGCCACGCGCTGCTTCTGCCCGCCCGACAGCTGCGAGGGGTAGGCCTTGGCCTTGTCCTGCAGGCCGACGATCTCCAGCAGCTCCATCGCGCGCTTTTCGCGGTCGGCCTTCTTCATGCCGTCCAACTCCAGCGGGAAGCAGACGTTGCCCAGCACGTTCCGCTGCATCAGCAGGTTGTAGCCCTGGAAGATGACGCCGATGCTCTTGCGCAGCCGGGTGAGCTCTTTGCCCTGCAGCGTGGAAATATCGACGCCCTCGACCTCGATCTTGCCTTCGGTGGGCATCTCCAGCAGCGCGATGCAGCGCAGCAGCGTGGACTTGCCCGCACCGCTCATGCCGATGATGCCGTAGATGTCGCCCGCCGAGACGTCCAGGTTGATGCCGCCCAGCGCGGTGACGTCGGTCTCACCGTGGAAAACCTTGGTTAGGTTGGTAACCCGTATCATGTCTTTCACCTCATGCAGTTCGCTTAATATCCCGGAAAAGAGAAAGCCCCCGATCCTTTATGCAAAGGACGGGAGCATGCGCTTCGTTGTACCACCTTTTTTTGCCCTTCCCTCACGGGATAGAGCCTCTTTGGGTACGGCGGAAACCGTGTTTGCCGCTTATACCCTATCGCTGTAACGGGCGACCCCGTCGTGACCTGAGCGCAATGCCTTGGCTACGCAACTCCGAGACCATGTTCATCCCAGCTGTGTGATCCGCTTCCAGCAAGCGCGGACTCTCTGTGCGCACAGGGTTGAGACTACTCTTCTCTTCGCTGTCTTTCAAAGGAGTATTAAGTTGGCTATATTCTAGTGCGCAATTTGGGGTTTGTCAACGGGGGCAAGCGTTAACAGTTTGTAAACCGAAGCGCCAAAAAAGCCACTGGGCAAGCGGCGGAAGATGGGGTATAATGGGGAAAACACGATGATTTTTTCCGGGAGGGTGACGCTATGTATCTTTCGCTTGAAGACTACCGCCGGCGCATGCTGGGCTGCTGGATCGGCAAAAACGTGGGCGGCACGCTGGGCATGCCCATGGAGTGGAACCGCCAGAAGAACGAGGTCGGCTATTACACGCATAAAATGACGGGCGAGCCGCTGCCCAACGACGATCTGGACATCCAGGTGCTGTGGCTGCTGGCGCTGGAGGACAAGGGACTGGACGTGGACAGCAAGGATCTGGGGCAGTACTTCAACGAGCTGATGATCTTCACACACGGCGAGTACGGCATCGCCAAGACCAACCTGCGCGCGGGGCTGCAGCCGCCGGTGGCGGGCACGCACAACAACGAATTCAAGGACAGCTGCGGCTCCTTCATCCGCTCGGAGATCTGGGCGTGCCTGTTCCCCGGGCACCCGGAGCTGGCGGCGCGCTACGCCGTGGAGGACGCGATGATCGACCACGGCAACGGCGAGGGCGTGTACGCGGAGGTATTCGTGGCGGCGATGGAGTCGGCGTGCTTCTTTGAAAGGGACCTTGAAAAGCTGGTGGAGATCGGCCTTTCCTACATCCCGGAGGACTGCGCGGTGGCGCGCGCGGTGCGGCACGGCGCGGCCTGCGCCAAGGCGGGCATGAGCAAGGAGGAGGCCCGCAAGGTGATGCTGGACAACTGGATCGGGCACATCGAGTGGCACTACATCAGCCCGGAGGACGAGGCTGCGGGCTACAAAGAGGGCAAGATGGGCTGGGACGTGCCCAGCAACATGTTCATCACGGTGTACGCCATGCTGGCGTGCGCGGGGGACTTTGACCAGTCCATCTGCACGGCGGTGTACTTTGGCGAGGACACGGACTGTACGGCGGGCACCATCGCGGCGATGTACGGGCTGATGTACGGCGTGGACTGCATTGACGAAAAGTGGATCACGCCCATCGGCCGGGGCATCAAGACGGTGTCGCTGGACCCCTTCCGGCTCTACGGGCGCATCCCGGCCACCATCGACGAGATGAGCGAGCGCGTGGAGAAGCTGTTCGTCAAGGCGGTGGAGCACTTCCACCTGGACATCCAGTTTGAAGCGGAGGGCGCGGGCGAGGTGCCCGACTTCCACGCGCGCGACTACTTCCGCAACCTCTACGACGACCTGAACGTGGTGCGCTACGCCTTCCCCTACCTGACGGTGCGGCTGGACTACTGCGGCGAGCCGGTGCTGCAGCCCGGCGTGCCCAAGAAGCTGCGGCTGGTGCTGAGCAACAGCGACAAGTATGTGTCGGCCGACCGGGTGCAGGTGCATCTGTACGCGCAGGACGAGGTGCAGGTGCTGCCGGGCAAGGATCAGGTGGCGTTCCTGACGATGCCGCACCACGGCGGCGGCGTGCGCGCGGTGGAGTACGAGGTGCTGGTCGAGCAGCTGACGCGGCCCGTCTACCGGTTCGTGGCGGAGCTGACGTTTGAGGAGAACAAGAAGGGCATGACGCACTGCGTACCGTTCGTGCTGCTCAACGAGGGCGGCGAGCACATCCCGACGGTGTGGGAGAAGAAGCCCGAGCGGTACCCCGTGCCCAACCAGCCGCGGCAATAGTGCGGTTTTGGGCGGCCCAACCACGGTTTTTGAGCAAAAACGCTGGTCAAACCCTCCTTTCCGGAGTAACATGGAGACAGAAGCCGTGAATACCGGAGCTAGGAGGGTTTGTGTGTTATGAAATACAGGATCGAGGGCGGGTCTTTGCCCGTTGTGACCATTGAGCTGAACCGGGGCGAGAGCATCTACACGCAGTCGGGCGGCATGAGCTGGATGGACGACGGCATCGCGATGGACACCAACCTGCGCGGCGGGCTGCTGGGCGGTCTGGGGCGCATGTTTACGGGCGAATCGCTGTTCATGGCGACGTACACGGCGCAGCAGGACGGGCGGCAGATCGCGCTGGCCTCGACCTTTCCTGGGTCGATCCTGGTGCTGGAGGTGCGTCCAGGGCAGGAGTACATCTGCCAGAAGAGCGCGTTTCTGTGCGCGACGCCGGGCGTCAAGCTGTCGGTGGAATTCACGCGCAACCTGGGCGGCGGGCTGTTTGGCGGCGAGGGCTTCATGCTGCAGCGCCTGAGCGGCACGGGGCTGGTGTTCCTGGAGGTGGACGGTCACGCGGTGCAGCGCGAGCTGAGCGCGGGCGAGCGGCTCAAGGTGGACACGGGCAACGTGGCGGTGTTCGACGCGAGCGTGGGCTACAGCGTGGAGATGGTGCGCGGCTTTAAGAACGTGCTCTTCGGCGGCGAGGGGCTGTTCCTGACGGTGCTGCAGGGGCCGGGCAAGGTGTGGCTGCAGACCATCTCGATGCCGGAGTTCGCGGGGCGGATGATCCCGTACCTGCCCAAGCCGAGCAACGACTGACGGCGGTGCGCTGTCAGGCCGCATCCGTCCCGGCCGAAGGCCGGGCCCCGGGCCCCCCGGCGGGCGGGCCCGGGGGTTGCGCGCAGCGCCCACACCGGTGCGGGCCTCCCCCCGCGGGGCGGGGGGCCCCCGCCGGG
>JAXEXP010000055.1:0-34880 GCA_034113365.1 Candidatus Spyradocola sp. | reverse complement strand
ATAACTATACCCTTTTGCACCTCTTACGGCGCAAATTTGTCCATCCATCCTTCACTTAAGTGCTTTTCTATGCCATTCTGCTTCCTCCAGTTTTCGTATGCCACCTTATCTTTCTTTTTCGCCTTTTGTTCAGTGTTTACTCAAGGGGAAGCCCAGCCTGTCGACAAAGTCGACAGGCTCGAAAAAAGATGAATTCTCATCTTTTTCGAATTGCAGAAAAATTCGCGCACGGCTTTGCCGCACACGAATTTTTCTGTATCGGAAGCGATTTTTCATCGGCCTATGGTTCGACAACGGATGAAATTCAGAATTTATCCATCAATTTTCTTTCTAACCAACAGAAAATCGCTCCTCGGCGGGGTACACGCCCCCGCCTGCGGATTGAAGATGAAGGGGCGGCGGCCCCTTCATGCATCCCCGGGGAGCACATGCCTGTTTTTTGACAGGCTGGGGCGTCCGGCAAAACGGGCGCCTTTTTGCATGTCCGCCTGTTGACAAGGTTGTTAACGTGTGCTATGCTATGGATGGTTAGACAACTTGTTAACAGAGAGGATGGGAAGCATGGAAGATAAGCGCATCGTGACGGACAGCGAGTGGAAGATCATGGAGCTGCTCTGGAAGAGGGAGCACATGACGATGATGGAGATCACGGCAGCCCTGCAGGAGGAGACGGGCTGGACCAAGCACACGGTGGTCTCGCTCCTAAAGCGCATGTGCGCAAAGGGCAGCGCGGAGGTGGTGCCGGGCACCAGCCCCATGGAGTACCGCGCGCTGATCCCGCGAAGGGACGCGGTGCGGCAGGAGACGCGCTCGGTGATCCGCAAGGTGTTTGGCGGGCGCAGCGCGCTGCTCATCAGCGAGCTGGTGGACCAGGACGAGCTGTCGGGCGAGGAGATCGACGAGCTGATGCGCCTGCTGGAGGCGCACAGAAAGTGAGGATGGCATGAAAACACTGCTGATGATGAGCCTGACGGGCAGTCTGATGGCGCTGGTGGTGATGGCGCTGCGGGCGCTGTTCGGCAAACGGCTGCATCCGCGCGTGACGTATGCGCTGTGGCTGGCGGCGGCGCTGTGCCTGCTGCTGCCGCTGCGCTTTGAGAGCAAAATGAGCGTGATGAACGCCCCGGCGGCGCGAAATCTGGAGCGCAGCGTGTCGGTGCGGATGGAGCAGCCCGTGGCTTACGGTTTTGTGACGGGCAACACTGCGCAGAATGGGCAAAATGACATCCACTACATGGACGCGCCGGCACGGGAGGAATTGGAGAGCGGCCTGGTGCAGCCCGAGCAGAGCTTTACTGTGGACGCCTGGGACATCGCTGGGCTGATCTGGGCGGCGGGCGCGCTGGCGACGGCGGGGTACATCGCCATTGTCAACGCGCGGTTCCGCGGCAGGGTGCGGCGCTCGCGGCGGGCGGCGGAGGTGCCGTGGGTGATGGAGCGGCGGCTGGGCGGCACGAAGGTGTACGTCTCGCGCGCGGTGCCCTCGCCGTGCCTGGTGGGGCTGTTCCGGCCGTACATCGTGGTGACGCCGCAGGCGATGGCGGAGGACGAGCGCTTCTGCCATGTGCTGGTGCACGAGCTGTCGCATAAGCGGCAGGGCGACCCGCTGTGGTCGGCGGTGCGCACGGCGGTGCTGGTGGTGCACTGGTTCAACCCCATCGTGTGGGTGGCGGCGTCGCTCAGCCGCGCCGACTGCGAGAACGCCTGCGACGCGCTGACCATCCGCGAGCTGGGCGAGGACCGGCGCGTGGATTACGGAAAGACGCTGCTGTCCTTCCTGCGCGCAAAGCCCACCGCGACGGGGCTGGTCAACACCGCGACCACCATGGCGCAGAGCCGCAGGCAGATCCGCAGGCGCATCAGCCTGATCGCGAAAAAGCAGAAGTACACGCTGGTGGCGGCGGTGCTGTGCGTGGTGCTGGCGCTGACGGGCTGTGCGGTGACCATGACCACCGCCCCCGGCGAGCAGCCCGCGCAGGAGCCTGTGGCGGCCGTGCCCACGGAGGTCCCCGAAGGGCAGGACATGAGCGACGGTCAGCGCGCGGCGTTTGAGCAGGCCAAGCACGCGGCGCTGCTGCAGGGCGGGGACTGGCAGTACGCCGAGACCGACATCGACAGCGACGGCAGCGTGGAGCTGCTGCTGTTGAGCGACCTGGGCTACATCGCCGGGCAGACGCTGCAGGTGCTGGGCTATGACGAAGAATCCGCTGCGCTGCACGAGCAGCTGAACGAGTATCCGCTGGCGACCTTCTATGGCAACGGCATGGTGGAGGTCGGCTGGTCGCACAGTCAGGGGCTGGCGGGCGAAGCGCTGTGGCCTTACACGCTGTATCGGTACGACGCGGCGGGCGACGTCTATCAGCGCGTGGCGATGGTGGACGCTTGGGACAAGGGACTTTATGCCGAGGGCTTCCCCGAGGACGTGGACAAAGAGGGCGCGGGCGCTGTGTACTACATCATGCTGGGCGAGGAGTATGACAACTCCAACCCCGTGAGCAAAAGCGAGTACGACGCGTGGCGCAATGAGATGGTGGGCGGCGCGGCGAATATTCAGGTGGACTACCTGCCGCTGACGGAGGACAGCGCGCAGCTGACGGACGACACGCGCCCCGGCGGGCAGCTGCGCGTGTACATGGACACCTACGAGGCGGCGATTGAATTCTTCGCGTCGGGCTTTGAAAACATGAGCGAGGAGGAGGCGCGGGCGGCGCTGCCCGGGCTGGAGGACTTTGCGCTCTATGGGCGCAAAAACGATGCGGGCGACGCGTACATTCTTGCGGTGCTGCCCGAAGCGCCGACGCAGCAGCCGGTGACGCGGCGTTTTCTGAGCATTGGGCAGATGATCGCGAGAGATGAAGCGGCGATGGTCATTGAGCAGTACGGGGTGACGGACGCGAACGAGGAGGTCATGCTGCGCGGCTATACCGTGCAGGGCAACATCTTCATGAACAGCGTGGATACGGGCAGCGCGCAGGACAATGCGCTGATCGCGGTGCTTCCGGGCAGCGCGGAGGCGATGTACGACCTGACCAACGAATCCGTCCAGCTGCAGGAGCGCTACGCGCAGGCGCTGGGCGGCACGGTGCTGGTGGGGCAGCCGCAATACCCGTACCTGCTGGTGCCGATGCTCAATGAGGACATCATGCAGCTGACCGGCGATGTGGAGTCGGTGTACCTGAAGTTCGCGGCGGACGGCGAGGAGTTTGAGAAGCTGACGGCACTGCTCGGAAAGGGCATCAGTACGCCGCGCGAGGCATGGGTGGATTTTTTCGCAAAGCTGAACAGCCCCACGGCGATCCGGCTGTGCCTGGGCGAGGACGACGAGTGGTGGCTGTGCGCCGAGTGTTTGGTGCACATGGGCGACACGGGCTTTGACGCGGTGTGTACGGATACGGCGACGGTTTGGCTGCTGCGCACGATGGCGCGGAACGCGTCCGGCGCGGATCCGCTGGCCTACGCGGAGCAGTGGGTCCACACGAACCCCGGGATGCGTAGCGCGACGCTCAGCTTCTACGACTGGTCCACGGACGAGATGCGCACGCAGACCATCACCGACGCGGAGAGCTTGAACCGTCTGTCGCAGATGGTGTTCTATCCGGACGGCTTCAGCATGGGAGGCACGGCGTGTCCGTTCGGCAGTCTGCTGACCATTGAGACGGACAGGGGGAGCATCTCGCTGAATGTCGCGGACGACAGCTGTGACATGGTGTGCTATGAGGGCTCGCTGTACATCGACTACAAGGGGAGGCAGGAGGATCTGTTCGCGCTGTTCCCGGAGTGTGCGCCGGGGTACGGGCAGGAGGAGCTGCCCGCGACGGTGGAGATACTGCCCACGGGCGCGGATGAGTGGATCATACTGGATGAGGTAGCCGAGGCGCGGGAGCTGTACGAGCTGGTGGAGGCGAGCACGACGATCAACGCGGAGCAGTACGGGTATGATCTCGGGGAGAAGCTGTACGAGCTGGACTTCCGCAGCGCGGAGACGAAGCGGATCAAGCTGGTGGAGCTGTACGAGAACGGGATCAAAGTGGGGACTGACGAGTATGTGGTCGGGGACGCGCTGTACGAATCGGTCAAGGCGCGCGCGGGAAACTGAAACTTAAGGGACTTAAGGAAAGTGGCGTTCGCACGGAAGGGTGCGGGCGCTGCTTTTTTTGTTTTTGGGAATTTCTTTGGGGGGGGAGGGGGACGACCTCATCCGGGGCTGCGGCGCCACCTTCCCCTGGGAGGGGAAGGCTTTGGGGATTTCTGGGGGGTGGGTTGTGGTGAAATAGATAAAAAAGACGGGAAATTGGGGATTATCTGCGCGGTTGGAGACAATTTCTGCGGCGTTGGAACGACAGATTGCGCGCGGGGATGAAGGTATATTGGTAGGCATCAGGCGGGGAGGGTGCGGGCATGGTGGTGAGCATCGAGTGGTTCGTGTTGCAGAATCTGTCCATGGACGCGCTGATCCTGGTGCTGGCGGCGCGGCTGGCGGGCGTGCGCATCGGCTGGGCGCGGGTGGCGGGCGGCGCGGTTTTGGGCTGCGGGTACGCGGTGTGCGCGTATCTGCCGTGGGGACGGGGGCTGCTGGGGCTGCTGCCGCGCACGGCGGTGTGCGCGGGGATGACGGTTGCGCTGTGCATGGGGCGGTACGTGTCCAACTGGCGGCGGACGCTGCGGGCGTTCGGGTTCGTATGGCTGGCGACGCTGCTGCTGGGCGGCACGGGCGCGGGGGTGATGTACCTGCTGGGCGCGGCAGGGTACGGGCCGACGGCGGCGCTGGGCACTGCGGTGGTGGGCGGTGGGATGATCGTGATGCTCACCTGTCAGCGCAACCGGCAGGCGGGCAGCCCCGTGCGCATGCTGTCCATCCAGATGGGCGGGCGCAGGGTGCGCTTCCCGGCGACGGTGGACACGGGCAACGTGCTGGTGGAGCCGCTGAGCAATCTGCCGGTGATCGTGGTGGAAAAGCAGGCGCTGCGGGGCCTGGAGGCGGGGCGGCCGCACCGGAACGTGCCCTTTGCATCGGTGGGAGGGCAGGGCGTGCTGCGCGCCTATGCGCCCGACCGCGTGTGGGTGGAGGGCAGAGAGGTGGAGGCGATGATCGCGGTATACGAGGGCACGCTGTGCATGGAAGGGTATGGACTGATACCGGGGAGGTGTGCGCCAAAATGAATTGGCTTGCGGGGCTTTGGCAGCGGATGCTGCGTTGGCTGTCGGGCGGGGGGCTGCACTACATCGGGGGCAGCCAGACGCTGCCCGCGCCCTTTACCAAAGAGGAGGAGGAACAGGTGATGGAAGCGCTGAGACAGGGCGATGAGAGCGTGCGGCAGGGGCTGATCGAGCACAACCTGCGTCTGGTGGTGTACATCGCGCGCAAGTTTGAGAACACGGGCGTGGGGGTGGAGGATCTGATCTCCATCGGCACGATCGGGCTGATCAAGGCGGTGGGCACGTTTGACGCCAATAAGAAGATCAAGCTGGCGACCTACGCGTCGCGCTGCATCGAAAATGAGATTTTGATGTACCTGCGCAGGCACAGCCGCACGCGCAACGAGGTGAGCTTTGAGGAGCCGCTGAACGTGGACTGGGATGGCAACGAGCTGCTGCTCTCCGACGTGATGGGCACGGACCCCGACCTTGTGGGGCGGGAGCTGGAGATGGAGACGGAGCGCGAGCTGCTGGGCGAGGCGCTGGGCAAGCTGTCCCCGCGCGAACAGCGCATCATGCAGATGCGCTACGGGCTGAGCGGCGGCAGGGAAAAGACGCAGCGAGAGGTGGCCGACGAGCTGGGCATTTCCCAATCCTACATATCCAGACTGGAAAAGCGCATCATCAAGCGATTGCGTGGGGAAATGAGTGCAAAAATGTAGTTTCATACGGAAAAGATGAGCTCGCTTCGCCGCATAAAAACAGGGGCGGGAGGAAAAATAACAGTGCTGATGGCAAAACCCGAAAAAAGAGAGACGGACTGCCATGATCGACTCTTTTTTACGAGGCGGAGGGATAGCAATGGCACTGAACAAAGTAGACCTGTGCGGCGTGGATACCTCCAAGCTGCCCGTGCTCACCAACGCGCAGATGAAAACGCTCTTTGAGCGCATCGCGGCGGGGGACGAGACGGCGCGCGAGGAGTTCATCGGAGGAAACCTGCGGCTGGTGCTGTCGGTGGTGCAGCGGTTCGCGGGGCGCGGCGAGATGATGGACGACCTGTTTCAGGTGGGCTGCATCGGGCTGATGAAGGCGATAGACAACTTCGACACGACGCTGGGCGTGCGGTTTTCCACCTACGCGGTGCCCATGATCATCGGCGAGATCCGGCGGTATCTGCGCGACAACAACGCCATCCGCGTCAGCCGGTCGCTGCGGGACATCGCGTACAAAGCGATGCAGGCCCGCGAGAGGATGAGCGTGAAGCTGGGGCGCGAGCCGACGGTGGCGGAGATCGCCAAGGAGCTGGACGTCAAGCAGGAGGACGTGGTGATGGCGCTGGACGCCATTCAGGAGCCCATGAGCCTGAACGAACCCATCTACCACGACAACGGCGACGCGCTGTATGTGATGGATCAGATACGGGACAACTCGGGCGGCGAGGAGGAATGGGCGAGCAGCATTGCGCTCAGGGGCGCGCTGGAGCGCCTGAACGAGCGCGAGCGGATGATTGTGAAGATGCGCTTTTTCGGGGGCAGGACGCAGATGGAGGTGGCCGAGGAGATCGGCATCTCGCAGGCGCAGGTGTCCCGGCTGGAAAAGACCGCGCTGCAGCATATGAAAAAGTACATTTAGTGCATTGAATTGGATGAAAAAACGCGCATGACGCGCCTGACGCCCGCATAAGGTATTGTGCGAGCGATATTTTTTGCCCGTTTTGGGCTTTGTGCGGAAGGGGTGGCGGCATGACGTTTTCGCAGCTGAAGCAGAAGGAAGTCATCAACACCTGCGACGGGGCGCGGCTGGGCAATGTGTGCGACTTGGACCTGTCGCCCGACGGCAGGATCCTGGCGCTGGTGGTGCCGGGGCCCTTTTCCATCCAGACGGTGTTCCGCTCCGACGGCGTGGCGATCCCCTGGAGCTGCGTGAGCATGATGGGGGAGGACGTGATCCTGGTGACGCTGCCCGGCGGGCTGCCGGGGCACCCGGAGCGGGGGAAGGAGCGCGAGGAGAGAGGGAACAGGTGAAAGGGTGCGGACGTGGGGGATGACCCTCCCGCCCCAGCCGACGGCAGGGGCGGGAGGGTCTATGGTTTCCTCGACGGAAACCGGGAGACTAGGGGAGGCTTGGGCGGTATGGGGACACCTCATCAGCCGCCTGCTTTTTACGCTGCACCGAACCGGATTTTCAGGCTGCTCCGGTGGTTCGGCCGGCGTTGTCCCTCCGGGGGAGCCCTCGAGGGGAGGGTGGGAGTCCGGGGGCGCATTTCTGGGGATGAGCGGGGCTTCATATTCCTTCAAAAAAAACTTAACATTTTTGCGCAAAAGGGTTTACGGTGGATGAAAAAATAGTTATAATATAGGAGGGCAAAGATTGCCCTTGGCGCAGCTGTGCCCGAACGGCTGCCATTTTTCCCCTGGACGAGGTGAACCCGGATGAAATGCCTGTATTGCAATGCGACGGAGAGCCGCGTGATCGACTCCCGCCCCACCGATGAAGGACTGGCCATACGCCGCAGGCGCGAATGCGTCAACTGCGGGCGGCGCTTCACCACCTATGAGAAGATCGAGACGGTGCAGATCATGGTGGTCAAGAAGGACGGCTCGCGCGAGGCCTTCGACGCAGACAAGATCCGCCGCGGACTGATCAAGGCGTGCGAAAAGCGGCCCGTGGTCATGCACGACGTGGACGCGCTGGTGCGCGACGTCGAGCAGCAGATCATGAACTCGCTCGAGCAGGAGGTGTCCTCCGCGCGCATCGGCGAGATGGTGATGGAGCGGCTGCGCAATCTGGACGAGGTGGCTTACGTTCGCTTTGCATCGGTGTACCGTTCGTTCTGCGACATCAATACCTTCATGGAGGAACTCAAGAGCCTCCTGGGCAAGCAGAACGAGTGACTCAACGCGTCAATCCTGATTTTTTTATCATACAGAAGGAGGTTATCCAGCATGCCCAGTGATACCATTTTAGCAGTGGATGACGAAGTCCATATCCTTGAATTGATTTCCTTCAACCTCAAAGCCGCGGGGTATCACGTCGTGACGGCGCTCACGGGCGAGGAAGCGCTCAAGCGCTGCGAAGTGGAGCGTCCCTCCCTTGTACTGCTCGACATCATGCTGCCCGGCATCGACGGCCTGGAGGTGTGCCGCCGCCTCAAGGGCGACCGCATGACCAGCAACATCCCCATCATCATGCTCACCGCAAGGGGAGATGAGGTGGACAAGATCCTCGGCCTGGAGCTGGGCGCGGATGACTACATCACCAAGCCCTTCTCGGTGCGCGAGCTGGGCGCCCGCGTCAAGTCCCTGCTGCGCCGCGTCGCGCCTCAGCAGGAGAGCGAGCCGCAGACCCTGCGCGCCGGCGACATCATGATCGACATCACCAACTACGAGGCCTTCAAGGGCGGCGAGAAGCTGAGCCTGACGCTCAAGGAGTTCGAGCTGCTCAAGGTGCTGGTGCTCTCGCGCGGAAAGGTGCTCACCCGCGACTTCCTGCTCGACCGCATCTGGGGCTACGAGTATTACGGCGAGACGCGCACGGTGGATGTCCACATTCGGCACCTGCGCCAGAAGCTGGGCGAAGAGCCCTATATCGAAACCGTCAGAGGCGTGGGCTACCGCTTCGTTGACAGAGAGCAGGAAGCGTGAGATCCATGTACCGCCGCATCGTTGCGGTCATAAGCGCCTGCGCCCTTGCCATGGTGGCCATCGCGAGCTTCTTCGCGGTGCGCCTGGCCATGCAGGAGGAGCAGGGCGAGATCCGTGACGACCTGCGGCAGGCGGCACAGTATGCCGCCCAATGCGTCGGGCAGGAGGAGGAGCTGAGCAAGATCAGCCGCCTGTTCGGCGCGCGCATCACGCACATGGCCGGCAACGGGGAGATCCTCTTTGACACCAGTGGACAGGTGGGGTTCTATCTTGACCAGCCCGACGTCGTCGCCGCGCTGGCGGACGGCACGGGGGAGGAGATCTCCTTTGTGGGACGGCTCGCGCAGATGCAGGTGGCCGTCTCGGTCCGCGCCGCGGACGGCAGCATCGTCCGGCTCACGCGCAACCAGACCGTGTTCCGCTACGGCGACTGGGGCCTGTTTGCCGCGCTGATGGCGCTGCTGCTGGCGGTGAGCATCTGGCTGGCGTATTCGCTGGCGCGCAAGGTGGTCACGCCCATCAACGAGATCTCCACGGCGGCGCAGGCCATCATCGACGGCAACTACAACGTCAGCACCCGCATTGAGGCCTATGCGGAGCTCAGGCAGCTGCTGAGCACCCTGCGCTCCATGAACACGCGGCTGCAGGACACCGTGGAAAAGCTGCAGCACAAGAGCGTGGAGCTGGAATCCGTCATCGATCACATGATCAACGGCCTGATCGCGGTGGACGGTCAGCTGCGCGTGGTGCAGATGAACAACGCCGCAAAGCACATGCTGGGCGTCACCGGCAGCGTCGAGGGCAAGCCCGTGCTGGAGGCCACCGGCAACTCCCGCCTGGAGGCGGGGCTGCAGGAGGCGATGGAGCACGAGGAGCTGGTGACGCTGGAGCTGCCCGTGCGCGCAACGCCGCGGCACCGGCTGATCCGCCTGTATGTGTCCCCTCTGGAGCATGAAAACGAATCCATCGGCGCGGTGGCGCTGCTGGAGGACATCACCGAGCTGCGCAATCTCGAGCAGATGCGCACCGACTTTGCCGCAAACGTCACCCATGAGCTCAAGACGCCGCTGACGTCCATCAAGGGCTTTGTGGAGACGCTGCAGGCGGGCGCCATCGAGGACCCCGAGATGGCCAAGCGCTTCCTGGACATCATCTCCATGGAGGCCGACCGGCTGACGCGGCTCATCAACGACGTGCTGTCGCTCTCCTCGATGGAGAACGGCCGCGTGCGCGTGACCACCGAGCGGCTGAGCCTGGGCAAGCACGCGCAGGACGTGTGCCTGATGCTGGAAAACAGCGCAAGGCAGAAGAACATTTTGCTGTCCATCGAGGCGGGGGAGGACACCTTCGTCAACGCCAACCAGGATCACGTTAAGCAGCTGCTCATCAACCTGATCGACAACGCCATCAAGTACACGCTCAACGACGGCACGGTGAACGTGCGCGTCAGCCGCGAGGGCGAGAGCGTGGTGCTGCGCGTCAAGGATACGGGCATCGGCATCGCACAGGAGCACATCCCGCGCCTGTTCGAGCGCTTCTACCGCGTGGACAAGGGCCGCAGCCGCAACATGGGTGGCACGGGCCTGGGCCTTGCCATCGTCAAGCACATCGTGATGGACATGGGCGGGCAGATCGACGTGCAGTCGGAGCTGAACGTGGGCACGGAGTTCACCGTGACGCTGCCCTACGCGCCCGCGCAGGAAAAATAACGCCGGGAAATGCAAAGAAATGGAGTATGGTTCCGCATCGTGGATCATACTCCATTTGTGTGTTCTGCGATGCGGCATGATTTATCTCGCTTTTAACCTTGGACGGGTTGCTTTAACGGCGCAGAACAGATACAATGAGTATGAAAAAGAAGCATGATCTCGTGTTGTGCCGTGGGAGGAGGCTGCGTGAGCGCGTGAACAAACAGATGCACCGCCTGATGCGCGCAGGCGTATGGGCCGGCGGCGCGGTGGGCGCACTGCTTCTTACGGGCGGGATCTGCCTGACGCTGGGCGTGCTGCTGACAGAGGGCGCGCAGGCTGCGGCATCGCAGAGCTCTTTTTGGACGCTGCTGAGCCGGGGCATGCGCACGCTGGGCTTTTCCGTGAGCACGTCCGTGGCGGCGGTGGCGCTGTGCTTCCCGCTGGCCTGGTCGCTGTCGGTGGCGGTGTGCTATCTGGTGCCGCGCGAGAAGTCCGGATGGCTGCGCAAGACCGTCAACTGCCTGTCGGCCGTGCCGGCGGTGGTGTTCGGCACGATGAGCCTGAGCTATCTGGTGCCGCACATCTCATCGGCCTGGTGGGCGGTGGTGGTGACGCTGATGCTGATGAGCCTGATGCGGCAGACGCTGGCGCTCAACCGGGTGCATGACCGGTACTACGCGCTGGTGGAGGCTGCTGACGCGCTGGGCGCGTACTTTTGCGAGACGATCTGCCAGGTGGTGCTGCCGCGGGCGAGGAGAAGCTACCTTGCGGTGGCGCTGCGGCTGCTGACGCGCTGCGCCTGCGAGGGCGTGGCGATCCTGCTGGTGCTGTCGGCCTACAGCACGGGGGCGGACACGCTGCCCACCGCGCTGATGAAGGCGCTGGGCGTGACGGGAGAGAGCGGTTCGGCGCTCTGGGCGCAGGTGCTGGCGGTGCTGCTGCTGTTGCTGGTGCTGCTGTGCAATGCACTGATCACCGCGTGCACGCAGGGAGGGCGGCAGAATGAGAAAAACGCGTAATCAACTGTTTCTGACCGCGCTGCTGGTGCTTGCGGCGGTCGCGGTGCTGTTTGCGGTGATCCCCATGGTGCGGCTTACGGTGGACGCCATCACGGCGCTGCTG
Organism: Candidatus Spyradocola sp.; assembly: GCA_034113365.1. Taxonomy (GTDB): domain Bacteria; phylum Bacillota; class Clostridia; order Christensenellales; family UBA1750; genus Spyradocola. The sequence goes on along the minus strand of JAXEXP010000055.1, from coordinate 23,284 downwards.
CGCTCCTGGGGCGTGCTGCCCGGCATCGGCGCGGTGTTCCTGAACACGTTGCACGTGCTGGCGCTGGTGCTGGTGCTGACCATCCCGCTGTCGCTGCTGGTGACGCTGTGGATGTATGAATGCGTAAAGGGGCGCACGCTGGTGCACCTGCGGCGCTTCCTGCACGGGTTCTCGCGCGTGCCGGCGGTGCTGTTGGGCCTGGTGGGGCACGTGGTGATCGGGAAGAGTACGGCGCTGCATGAAAGCGTTTACACCATGTCCGCCATTCTGACGGTGATGGCGCTGCCCTTTATGATCACGCGCATGGACGCGGCGCTGCGTGCGGTGCCCGAGCGCTATCTGCTGGCCGGGCAGCTGCTGGGCGGGCGGAGGATGGAGATCCTGCGCCGCATCGTGCTGCCGCAGGCGATGCCCGGCATCGTGCGCGGCGGGCTGGAGCTGGTCGAGCGCGTGCTGTGCGAGGCCACGGCGCTGCTGGTGCTGATGGGCGCGGTGATGCCCAACCAGGTGCTGGCCACAGAATTGTTCCGCCTGGCGTGGCTGGGGCGCAAGGACGCCGCGGTGCTGGCGTTCCTGCTGATGGCGCTCATGATGCTCATCCGGTTTATGACGACGCGCCGCTGGCGCAGCGAGGGAGGGGAACGGAATTGCCGATACAACTGGTGGTAGAGGACCTCAACGCCTCCATAGACGGCAAGGTCGTGCTGCACGACGTGGCCGTGACGGCCAAGGCGGGGCACGTGCTGGCGCTGATGGGCAAGACCGGCAGTGGCAAGTCCACCTTTCTGCGCGTGATCAACCGCATGGCCGAGCAGTACGGCGCCGTGGTCAGCGGGCGCATCATGCTGGACAACAGCTCCATCTTCATGCAGGATCCGAACGAACTGCGCAAACGCGTGGGCATGGTGCTGACCGAGCCCGTGCTCTTTGCGGGCAACGTGCTGCAGAACATCACGGCGGGCCTGCGGCTGCAGGGCGTGACCAAGCGCCAGACGCTGGAGGAATGCGCCGAGGAGACGCTGCGGCGCATGGACATCTACAACGACTTTAAGGATATGCTGTACCTGGACGCCTATGCGCTGACGCGCTCCCAGGCGCAGCTGACCTGCATCGCGCGGGCGCTGGCGCTCAAGCCCGGCCTGCTGCTGCTGGACGAACCCACCCGCCTGCTGGACACCATGACCAGCATCAAGGTGGAGGACATGCTCTTTAAGCTCAAGAAGGAGTGCACGATGGTGGTGGCGGTGCACACGCCGCAGATGGCGGGCCGCATTGCCGAGGAGACCGCGATGATGGAGGACGGCACGGTGCTGGAATGGAGCCGCACCAGCGACCTGTTCTACCACCCGCAGCACCTGCACACCGAGCAGTTCGTCAGCGCGAAGTTTGCCTGACAGTCAGGCGATAGGAGACACTATGCGAAACATTTACGATCAGGAGATGCGCGATATCCAGCGCGACAGCATACACATGTGCAACCTGGCGGCCGAGACCTTCCAGGATGCGATGGAGGCCGTGCGCCGGCGCGACTTTACGCTGGTGGACCGCGTGCATGAGCAGGATCAGCTGATCCGCTCCATGCGCATGGCCATCAACGAGCGCGTGATGCGCATGATCGCCACCCAGCACCCCGTCACGGTGGACCTGCGCAAGCTGTTCTACCTGGTGCACACCGCCGACGAAATGGAGCGCATCGGCTACCAGGCCGCCGCCATTGGCCGCGCGATCCTGCGCACCGAGAACGGCAAGGTGCTGCTGCGCGAGGACATCTACCGGATGAGCGAGCGCACCAGCGCCATGCTCGAGCGCACGCTCACGGGCAGCCTGAGCGACGATGTGGAGGCCGTGCGCAACGTCATCAAGATGGACGACGAGGTGGACGTGCTCTACGAGCAGATCTACCGCGAGTGCATCACGCGGCAGGGCGATCAGTCCTCCTGCGACAGCGACGTGATGACGGCGGTGAGCGTGGCGCAGTACATCGAGCATGTGGGCGATCACGTGGTCAACTGGGCCCGGTGGTGGCTCTACTTCAGCGGCGTGCGCGACCGCGACAGCGAAGTGATCGTGTAGATTCAGGCGCAAGGAGGACCGGGCAGGGCGGCAGGAGCGGCCGCTCCGCCCGGTTTTGGTATTTTCAGACAGAAATTCGGACATTTCAAGCAAAAACGGTTGACAAATGGCGCGCGGACATTTAGATTATAAAATGTTAGATGCTTAACGTCCGCGAAGGAGAATGTGTGATGGAAAGAGAACAGGATGAAAAGCTGAAATACGAGATGGAATTCACCCGGGTGATCCGCATGTATTACGGGCGCATGCAGGCGCAGCTGGCGGAGGTGGGGATCTACCGCGGGCAGCCGCCCATCATGGGGCTGCTCTATCAGCACGACGGCATGAGCCAAAAGGAGATGGCCAGCGCGCTGAACCTGTCGCCCGCCACGATGACCGTGACGCTCAAGCGCATGGAGAAGGCGGGGCTGGTGTGCCGTGAGATGGACGAGCACGACCAGCGCATCCTGCGCGTGCACCTGTCCGAGCAGGGCAGGCAGATGTGGCTCAAGAGCGCGGATCAGATCCGCTGCGTGACCGAGGAGCTGCTGGAGGGCTTCACCCCCGAGGAGGAGCGGCAGATGCGCGAGTATCTGTTCCGCATCGCAAGGAACATGGAGCGCGCGGTGGAAAAGCACGGCATGTCCGACCCCGGCGAGGCGTTTGAGGGCTGAAGGGGTTAAAAAGTTCTGAACAAATCCATTCGGGGCTTGAAATATCGACGCATCCCCAGTAAAATAATATACTGATTGATTGCGTTGGGAGGGCGGTGCGGTGCTCGAAGCGGTGAGGGCGCGCGTGGCCGGGCGCAGCGTGCTGTGCGCGGTGTCGGGCGGCGTGGACTCGGTGGTGCTGCTGCACCTGCTGCTGCGCTGCGGCGTGCGCGTGGTCGCCTCGCACGTGGAGCACGGCATCCGCGGCGAAAGCTCCCTGCGCGATTGCGCGTTTGTGGAGGAGCTGTGCCGCGCGTGGAACGTGGAGCTGCGCGTTGCGCACCTTGACGTGCCCGGCGAGGCGGCGCGGCAGGGGCGCGGGCTGGAGGAGACCGCCCGCAGCCTGCGCTATGCGCTGCTGGAGGAGCAAAGGGCCCGGCTGGGCCTGGACTGCATCGCCACGGCGCATCACCTCAACGACCAGGCCGAGACGCTGCTGCTGCACCTGGTGCGCGGCGCGTCGCCCAAGGGCATGGAGGGCATGGCGCCCGAAAACGGCGCGCTCATCCGTCCGCTGCTGGCATTTCCGCGCGCGGAGATCGAGCAGTATGCCCGGGAACACGGCCTTGCGCATGTGTGCGACGAGACCAACGCGGACACCGCCTATGCGCGGAATTTCCTGCGGCATGAGGTGCTGCCCCGGCTGGAGGCGCTCAACCCCCGCGCGGTGGAGGCGATGGGGCGTCTGGCGGAGCTGAGCCGCGCGCAGAACGACTACATCGCGCAGCAGGCGCAGGCCGTGCTGCAAAGGCGCATGCACGGCGCGGCGCTGGACGACGTGCGCGACCTCCACCCCGGACTGCGGGGCGCGGTGCTGGCGACGTATCTGGATGCGCAGGGCGCGCGCGACGTCACGCAGGCGGACATTGCGCGTCTGGAGGGTCTGCTGGACAAACCCGCCGGCCGCAGGGTAAGTTTAGGTAAAGATTTGTATGAACGCGATACAAAGGGCGTCAGAAGGGTTATAATGGAGCCACGCCCCTCGCCCATCCCGCTGCGGATGGGGGAGAACGACACGCCGCTGGGGCGCTTTGTGCTGGAATGCGCCGGCATCCCCGACGAGCTCGACCTGGGGCCGGACACGCAGGCGCTGGATGCGGATCAAGCGGGAGAAAGCCTCACCGTGCGCACCCGGCAGGCGGGCGACCGCGTGCAGCTGCTGGGCAGCGCGGGGTCAAAGCTGCTAAGCGACGTGCTGACGGATAAAAAGGTGCCGCGCGCGCTGCGCGACGGGGTTCCGCTGATCGAGCGGGACGGACGCATCATCTGGATCGCAGGCATTGCGCCCTGCGCGCCCTGCGCCATCGGGCCGGGGAGCAGGCGGGCGCTGATCATAAAATACACAAGACCTAAGGAGTAAGAATATGCAGTATTCTAAGGACGAGATCGACCGCGTACTGGTGAGCAACGAGCGCATTCAGGCGCGGCTGGACGAGCTGGCCGAGCGCATCAATCAGGACTATGCGGGCAAGGAACTGCTGCTGGTGTGCATCCTCAAGGGCGCGGTGACGGTGTTTGCCGACGTGCTGCGCCGCGTCACCATCCCCTGTCAGATCGACTTTATGGCCATTTCCAGCTACGGCTCCTCCACCAAGTCCTCGGGCGTGGTGCGCATCCTCAAGGACCTGGACCACGGCATCGAGGGCAAGGACGTGCTCATCGTGGAGGACATCGTGGACAGCGGCATGTCCATGCACTACCTGCTGGACACCCTCAAGACCCGCAAGCCCGCCTCCGTGCGGCTGCTGACGCTGCTGGATAAGCCCGACCGCCGCCGCGTCGAGCTCCAGGCCGACTACATCGGCTTTACCATCCCCGACGAGTTCGTGATTGGCTACGGGCTGGACTACGCGGAGAAGTACCGCAACCTGCCCGACGTGTGCGTGCTCAGCCCCAAGGTCTACATGTAAAGAAACAAATCATTTGCCCCATGAAGGGAGGCGTTTTCAACAAGTGCAGCAGAAAAAGAGCTTTTTGCGCGGACCGCTGATCTGGCTGGTGATCCTGGTGCTGGTGGTGCTGATGAGCCAGATGCTCACCCTGCCGCTGGAGACCGAAAGCAAGGAGATCAGCTACAGCGAGTTTCTGGAGCTGGTCCGGAATGAGCGCATAGCGCAGCTGGTGGTGTCGGAATACGACGCCTATGGCCTGTACAAGGATTCCACCATCGCGCAGAGCAGTTTTCCCGATAAATACGACTTTACCCTGCAGATCCCCAACGACGTGGCCAGCTTCCACAACGATCTGCGCCAGATCGTCGCCGCCAAGAAGGGCGTGGACGCCAGCACCGTCACGGCGCTGGACTACGGCTTTACGCTGACCAACGAGCCCGTGCCCGAGCCCGCCTGGTGGGTGGAGTGGATCCCCTTTGCGGTGATTTTGCTGGTGTTCGGACTGTTCTGGTTCCTGTTCATGCGCCAGCAGACGGGCGGCAACAACAAGGTGATGAACTTTGGCAAGGCCCATGCGCGCGTGATGACGGACGACAAGAACCGCGTCACCTTTGCGCAGGTGGCCGGCGCGGACGAGGAAAAGGAAGAGCTGCGCGAGATCGTGGAGTTCCTGAAGCACTCCGACCGCTTCCTGAAGCTGGGCGCGCGCATCCCCAAGGGCGTGCTGCTCATCGGCCCGCCCGGCACCGGCAAGACGCTGCTGGCCAAGGCCGTCGCAGGCGAGGCGGGCGTGCCCTTCTTCTCCATCTCCGGCTCGGACTTTGTGGAGATGTTCGTGGGCGTGGGCGCGTCGCGCGTGCGCGACCTGTTTGAGCAGGCCAAGCGCAACGCCCCGGCCATCATCTTCATCGACGAGATCGACGCGGTGGGCCGCCAGAGAGGCGCGGGCCTGGGCGGCGGCCACGACGAGCGCGAGCAGACCCTTAACCAGCTGCTGGTGGAGATGGACGGCTTCAGCGCCAACGAGGGCGTGATCGTGCTGGCCGCGACCAACCGCCCCGACATACTCGACCGCGCGCTGCTGCGCCCCGGCCGTTTCGACCGCCAGGTGACGGTCAACTAACCCGACGTCAAGGGCCGCGAGGAGATCCTCAAGGTCCATTCCAAGGGCAAGCCCCTTGCGCCCGAGGTCTCGCTGGCCACGCTTGCCAAGCGCACGCCCTACATGACGGGCGCGGACCTTGAAAACGTGATGAACGAGGCCGCGATCCTGGCCGCGCGCAAGAACGCCCAGACCATCTCCATGGCGGAGCTGGAGGAGGCCATCACGCGCGTGCAGGTGGGCCCCGAGAAGAAATCCCGCGTCATCACCGAGAAGGACAAGAAGCTGGTGGCCTTCCACGAGGCGGGCCACGCGGTGCTGGCGTACCTGCTGCCCGGCTGCGACGAGGTGCACGAGGTGTCCATCATCCCGCGCGGCGGCGCGGGCGGCTACACCATGACCATGCCCAGCGAGGAGAAGCACTACATCTCCGGCGCGCGCCTGCGCGACCAGATCGTGGAGCTGCTGGGCGGCCACGTTGCAGAGAAGTTGGTGCTGGGCGACGTCTCTACCGGCTCCACCTCCGACCTGTCGCGCGCGAGCGAGCTGGCGCGCAGCATGGTCACCGAGTACGGCATGAGCGAGGAGATCGGCCCGGTGTACCTGGGCGGAGATCAGGAGGTGTTCGTGGGCCGCGACTTCGGCCACACGCGCAATTACTCCGAGGAGCTGGCCGCAAAGGTGGATGAGCAGATGAGCAAGATCCTGCACACCGCGCTGGACCGCGCCACGCAGCTGCTGAGCGAAAACCGCGAAAAGCTCGACCGCATCGCCTCCGAGCTGATGGAGCGCGAGAAGCTGGACAAGGACGAGTTCGTGACGCTGATGCAGGGCGGCACGCTCAACCCCGAGGGCGGCAACCCCATCGAGGCCATACTCAACGCATAAACCCAATCAGAGCGCACGTTTCCGCCCGGAAGCGTGCGCTTTTTGCATGGAATGCGCCGCAATAACCGAACAGCGGGTAAACTTTGCGCAAAAAGCAGGAATAGCGGCGCATTGTGGCAAATTTTATATAGATTGAGAAGTTGCGGAGGAAGGGCTATGCTGGACTTGCATATCCATACCACGGCCTCGGACGGCACCTGCACCCCGGAGCAGGTGGTCCGCATGGCCAGGAAAAAGGGCTTTTCGCTGATCGCCATCACCGACCACGACACGATGGACGGGGTCAAGGAGGCGCTGGAGGCGGGAAGGCAGAATAACGTCGAAGTGATCCCGGGCGTGGAGATCAGCGCCGGGGTGGAGCTGGAGGTGCACATACTGGGCTACGGCATGTCGCCCGACCACCCGGTGATGGTGGAGATGATGGAGGACATGCGCGCCGCCCGCGTCGAGCGCATGGTGCGCATGATCGAAAACCTGCAGCGCATGGGCGTGCCCATCACGCAGCAGGAGGTGGAGGCCCTGGCCGGCGGCGCGATCGGCCGGCCGCACATCGCGCGCGTGATGATCGCCCACGGCGTGGTGCCCGACGTGCGCACCGCGTTCCGCGAGTACATCGGCGTGGGCGCGCCTGCGTATGCCGAGCGCCGCAAGATGACCTCGGAGGAGGTCATCCGCAACATCCGCGCGGCGGGGGGCGTGCCGGTGCTGGCCCACGGCGGGCTGCTCAAGCTGACGCAGGTGGAGCTCAACGAGTGGATCGACGCCATGGCGCGCGCAGGGCTGATGGGGCTGGAGTGCTATCACAACGCGCACACGCCCGCGATGGAGCGCTTTTTGCGCGGCGCGGCGGAAAAGCGCGGTCTGCTGGTGACGGGCGGCAGCGACTACCACGGCGCGACGCGCAAGGAAGTGGACCTGGGCACGGGTCTGTCCCGCTGGACGGATCAGCAGGTGTGCCGGGGCCGCTTGCTGCGCGCCATCGAGGACGCGCAGAGATCTGCCGCCCACGGCAAATGAAGAAATGCGGCATCGATCCGGGCGGCCGATTTGCAAGAAAACGCTGTTTTGTGATATAATGAACCGTTACAGGTGAACGGGCGGGAGCGCCCGATTCTTAGGATGGATGGAGCGTAGGAGATTATGACGCAGAGAAGAACACCGAACGATGGCACGGGGGCGCAGCGCCCCGCGCAGGATCGCCGCGTGATTCAGGACCGGCCGCTGGGCGAGGCGCGCAGGCCCGCAGGCTACCCGGAGGACTGGCAGGCGCCACGCCGCAGCGCACCGCAGGCCCCGGACGCAGTCTCTTCGGCTCATACGGGCATGCAGGGGCAGACCCGCCGCCCCGCGGGCAGCCGTCCGCAGGCACCCCGCAGCGAGGCGGCAAGGCCGCGCCAGCCGCAGGGCGCCGAGCGCATCCCGGCGCGTACCGGCTCCGCCGGGCAGGAGCGCATGGACGCGCGCCGCACCGGTGCGCCGCAGCAGAGCAGCCCCTACCGCGCGGGCGGGGCGCGTCCCGGACAGCCCGCGCGCCGCACGGAGCGCATCGATCCCTCGCAGCGCGACCCGGAGCGCGCCAACTGGCAGGTCAAGCAGGCCGCGCGCAAGCGCAAGCGTCGTGTGCAGCAGGTGATCCTGCTGGTGGCGGCGGTGGTGCTGGTGCTGGCGGGCTTTTCCATCAAGCTGGCGGTGGATTTGGGCGGCGGCGCGAACACGTTCTACGAGGGCGTCTCCGTCGATGGGCTGAAGCTCAACGGCTACACGATGGAGGAGGCCAAGGAGAAGCTGGAGATCCTCAACACCGAGCGCATCGCGTCCATGACGGTCAAGCTGTCCTATGCGGGCCGGGAGTGGACCATATCGCCCGAGCAGATGGGCGTGACGCTGGACATCGACGAGAAGCTGGAGCAGGCCTGGGCGCTGGGCCGCGAGGGCAACATCTTCAGCCGACAGAAACAGATCAAGCAGCTGAAAAAGGAGGGCGCCGAGCTGACCACGGTGCTCAGCTATGACCTGGACATGGTGCGCAGCCGCCTGGCCGAGGTCAAGGAAGGGGTGGATGTGCCCGCAGTGGACGCCACCGTCACCTTTGACCCCTCCAAGGAGGAAAAGTTCAAGATCACGCAGGAGAGCAATGGCCGCAGCGTGGATCTGGACACGCTGCTGGGTCAGGTCAAGACCCAGCTGGACAACGGCTACACCACGCCCATCGAGATCAAGCCCGACGTGGTGGCGCCCACGCTGCTGGCCGAGAACCTGGAGCAGGCCACCAAGCGCATCTCGCGCACGACGACGGAGCTCGGCCATTCGTCCGACGCGCGCATCCACAACATCAAGACCGCGCTGGCCTTCTTCAACGGCATGGTGGTGCAGCCCGGGCAGGAGATCTCCTTTAACCAGGTCACGGGCCCGCGCGGGCTGGAGCAGGGCTACCAGAACGCGGGCGTGATCCAGGACGATGAGGTCATCGACGGGCCGGGCGGAGGCGTGTGCCAGGTGTCCACGACGCTGTACCAGGCGGTGGTCAAGGCGAATCTGGAGATCATCCGCTCCAATAAGCACTCGCTGCCGGTGTCCTACGTGGACGCGGGCACCGACGCTGCGGTGGCCTACGACTACAAGGACCTGATCTTCAAGAACAACACGGATTACCCCATCTTCATCGAGGGGCGCGTGTCGGGCTCCACGGTGGTGGTGTCCATCTACGGCTACCCGCTGGAGGAGGGCACGTCCATCGAGATCGTGACCGACGTCTACGAGAAGGTGCAGCCCCCGGAGACCAAGGTGATCCTGGACACCGCAGGCGAGTTTGTGACCTACACGGACGAGACCAAGGTCAAGAAGAAGGCGCGCGAGGGCATCAAGGTCAAGTCCTTCCGCGTGGTGAAGGTCAACGGCGAGGAGGTCTCCCGCGAGCTGCTGCGCGACGACTACTACAAAGAGGTGCAGGGTGAGGTCTATCAGGGCGTGACCCCGCGCGAGGGAGCGAATATTCCCGCCGAGGACGCGGGAGGCAATACGGAGGGCGCATGAGAGCGAAAACGGAACCCTGGATGCTGGTATTGATGATCCTGGTGGGCGCGGTGATCGGCAGCCTGCTGTGGTCGCTGGTGACGCCGTACCTGCCGGAGGTGTTTGCAAAGTCCATCACCGTGGGCACCACCGGCGCGCCGCTGAGCGTGGATCTGGGCGTGGTGTCGCTGACGCTGGGGCTGACGCTGCACGTCAACATCGGCTCCATGCTGGGCATGATCGCGGCGTTCATCATTTACAGAAAGATGTGAGCGGCATGGAAAAGCTGATCCTTGCATCCAAATCCCCGCGCCGGGCGGAGCTGCTGGCGCGCATGGGCATCGAGTTCACCGTCTGCGCGCCCGAGGTGGACGAGCAGGTGAGCGGCGAGCCCGCTGCCTGCGTGGAGGAGCTGGCACGGCGCAAGGCCCGCGCCGGGGCGGAATTAGCTCGAAGCGGCTGGGTGCTGGCGGCGGACACACTGGTGTTCCTGGACGGGCAGGCGCTGGGCAAGCCGAAGGACGAGGCGCAGGCGGCGCAGATGCTGCGCGCGCTGAGCGGCAAAACGCACCGCGTGCTCACGGGCATGTGCCTGAAAAACGCTGCGGACGGTCGGGAATTCGTGCGGCACGACGGCGCGAGCATCACGTTCGACGTGCTGAGCGGGCCGGAGATCGAAGCATACATCGCCACGGGCGAGCCGATGGACAAGGCGGGCGCCTATGGCATACAGGGTCTGGGCGGCGCGTATATCTCCCGGATAGAGGGCGATTATTACGCGACGGTGGGGCTGTCGCTGTGCGGGCTGCGGAAAATACTGGCGCTCGCGGGCCTCAAATAAGAACAGATCGTAAATTTGCAGTCAAGGGGGAAACCCAAACATGGCATTAGGCGTTAAATTGATGAGCCGCAACATGGGCTTTGACCTGGGTACGGCCAACATCGTGGTGTATGTCGACGGCAAGGGCATCGTGCTGCGTGAGCCGACGATGGTGGCGGTGCGCTCCGACGCGAAGCGTCAGGTGCTGGCCGTGGGCGAGGAGGCCAAGAAGATGATGGGCCGCACGCCCGCCAACATCACCGCCATCCACCCCGTCAACGAGGGCGTCATCGCCGACCTGGATTCCACGCAGGTGATGATCAAGTACCTCATCCACAAGGCGAACGACTTTTCCGTGCCCATCGTGCGGCCGCGCGTGGTGGTGTGCGTGCCCTGCGGCATCACGCCGGTGGAGCGGCAGGCCGTCGAGCAGGTGGTGCGCAACGCCGGCGCGCGCAGCGTGCACCTGGTGGATGAGCCCATGGCGGCGGCCATCGGCGCGGGCCTGCCCGTGGAGGAGGCCAGCGGCTCGATGGTGGTGGACATCGGCGGCGGCACGTCGGAGATGGCGGTGTTGTCCATGAACGGCGTGGTCATCTCGCGCTCGGTGCGCGTGGGCGGCCAGAAGATGGACGAGGCCATCATCAACTTCATCAAGAACGAGTACAACCTGCTCATCGGCGAGCGCACGGCCGAGGAGGTCAAGATCGGCATCGGCTCGGCCATCCCGCTCAAGCGGCGCGAGACCGTGATGGTGCGCGGGCGAGACCTGATCACGGGCCTGCCGCACATGATCGAGATCAGCAACGAGGAGATCACCGAGGCGCTGAAGGAACCCCTGACCACCATCATGAACAATCTGCGCACGTGTCTTGAAAACACGCCGCCCGAGCTTGCCAGCGACGTGATGAACCGCGGCATTTACCTGACCGGCGGCGGCGCGCAGCTTTCGGGGCTGGACCTGCTCATCTCGCAGCAGACGGGCATGCCCGTCGTTGTCGCGGACAACCCCATGGACTGCGTGGCCATCGGCGCGGGCATCCTGTCGGGCGACATGGAGCGGCTGCGCCACATCACGCGCGACAGCGGAGAGTATTAGAGCAAATAAACGAGGCAGAGGAAGGTTATCATGCGGTTTACCCAAGGGCTTGCGCGGCACAAGATCGCGCTGCTGGCCTGCGGCGCGGTGCTGTGCCTGCTGGTGGCGCTGTTTGGGCTGTCGGTGACGGGGATCTTCAAGATCCCCTTTCTGGAGAACGCCGTCAGCTTTGTCGTCACGCCCGTGCAGGGCTGGATCAGCGACGCATACGCCTCCGTCCGCGCCAACGCGGAGAAAAAGAGCACCATCGCCGAGCTCAACGAGGAGATCGCGATGCTCACCGAGCGCAACCGGCAGCTGGAGGCCACGGTTTCGCAGATGAGCGAGCTGCAGAAGGCAAACGAGCGCCTGCGCGGGCTGCTGGGGGTGACGGAGGTCACGCCCGACGTGCAGTACATCGCGGCGTCCGTCACCGCAAAGGAGCCGGGCGGCTGGTTTGCCACCTTTACCGTGGACAAGGGCGAAACGGACGGCGTGCGCAAGGACGCGCCCGTGCTCAGCGACCAGGGGCTGGTGGGCCGCGTGATGAGCGTGACCGACCACACCGCCACCATCATCTCCATCATCGACTCGCGCTCGGCCGTTGCGGGCATGGTGGAGCGCACGCGCGACAACGGCGTGTGCCACGGTTCGCTCTACGTCAACTCCAGCGATGAGATGATGCGCATGAACTACCTGCCCACGGGCAGCGAGCTGAACACCGGCGACCGCGTGATCACCTCGGGCCTGGACGGCATCTACCCCAAGGGGCTGTTCATCGGCACGGTGCGCTCCATCTCCCGGCAGGAGGGCGAGGACGACCGCTATGTGGTGCTGACCACCGCGGTGGATTTTGCGCACATCGAGGATGTGCTCATCATGATCGTGCAGGAGGAACCGTAGGATGCGCATCATCGTGGACGTGCTGCTGCTGCTGCCCGCGCTGCTCTACCAGACCACGCTGTCGGCGCACTTTTCCGTGCGGGGCGTGGGGCTGGACCTGGTGGCCGTGCTGCTGGCCAGCCTGAGCATCGTGCAGGGCTGGGCCTACGGCGCAGTGGGCGGCCTGCTGTGCGGCATCGTGATGGACTGCGTGTTCGGCGTGACGGGATACTGGTCGCTGCAGTACATGCTCATCGGCCTGCTGGTGGGCCTTTTAGGCGACGGCGCCCGGCAGGGGCGCTGGCTGGTGCCCGCGCTGACGGTATTCGGCGCGTGCGCGCTGCGCGAGCTGCCGGTGATGGTGTACCTGTACTTTGTCAGCGCGCAGGTGGGCTGGGGGTATGCGTTTTTGAAGGTGCTGGCGGGCAGCGCGGTGTGCACGGTCGTGTTTCTGCCGGTGCACTGGCTCATCCGGCGCCTGCATCAATGGGACGTCATCAGCGCGCCGCGGTTTCATTTCCACGGGCGCAAGTGGTAGGAGGCATAGGAGGCAAGCGGGTTGCAGTATCGTTTCGACAACAAAAACAATGGCAAAAAGGGCCTGCTGACGCGCTACATCGCGATGGCGGTGGTGGTGCTGCTGCTCTTTGCGGGGCTGACGGGTCAGCTGGCCAGCCTGCAGCTGCGCGACGGCGAGGAGTACAACGCCACCGCCGAGAGCCGCAAGATGAAGACCTACACCCTCAAGGGCGAGCGCGGCATGATCCTGGACCGCAACGGCATCCCGCTGGCCTACGACGAGGAGAGCTATAACGTCACCTTCTACCGCGACCCCTCGCGCAGCTCGTCGGACGACCTGAAAAACTATACGCAGATCCTGCTGCGCGTGATGGAGATCGTGGAGCGCAACGGCGGGCAGACGGTGTCCGGGTTTTACCTAAAGCGCGACGAGGAGGGCAACGACTACCTCGACTTTCTGACGGAAAACGAGGAGACCTTTGCCAAGCGCGAGAAGAACTGGCGCGAGAATTTCTATATCACCAAGGTGGCCGAGGAGGACATCTTCGACTATCTATGCAGGCGCTACGGCATCGAGGATCTGGACTATGAGACGCAGTACAAGGTGCTGAGCATCTGGCAGGAGCTGCAGATGAACGCCTTTTTGTCCAAGCCCGTGGTCATCGCCTACGACGTGAACATGAACACCGTCTCGCAGATCGAGGCGGCGAGCATCGAGCTTACGGGCGCGGCCATTGAGCAGACCACCAAGCGCGTCTACCCGCACGGCACGCTCGCGGCGCACATCGTGGGCTACATGGGCGCCATCACCGAGGACAACATCGAGGAGTACGTCAAAAAGGGCTACTCCGCCGACGACCGCGTGGGCGTGTACGGCATTGAAAAGTCCATGGAGGACCAGCTTTCGGGCAACGTCTCCTACCGCCAGGGCAGCCAGGAGGTGGAGGTGGACGCCAACGGCGCCGTGATGCGCGAGCTGTCCTACAAGGCGCCCGTCAACGGCAACAACGTGGTGCTCACCATTGACCTGGAGTACCAGCAGATTCTGGAAGAATCGCTGGAGTACAACATCGAGGAGGCAAAGAAGATCCAGCTGGAGGCGCTCAACAGCGCCACCGACGCGCAGCTGGAGAAATACAAGCAGCAGATCGCCAACCGCGACGGCGAGGCGCTGCGGCTGGCGGCCACGGGCGCGGCGGTGGTGCTGGACGTGCACACCGGCGAGGTGCTGGCCATGGCCTCCTACCCCTCCTTTGACCCCAACGACTTTGTGCGCGGCATGACCACCGAGGAGTACAACGAAAAGTACAACATCGACACCTCGCCGCTGTTCAACCGCGCCATCTCCACCAAGGCCACCCCCGGCTCCATATTCAAGATGGTCACGGCGCTGGCGGGGCTGGAGGAGGGCGTGGTCACGGTGGACGAGCAGATTGACGACGAGAGCCCGTTTACCAAGTACGACTCCACCTCCTACGCGCCCAAATGCTGGACGAAATACCCGAGCAAGCACGCCGGGCAGAACGTTTCACTGGCGCTGACCAACTCGTGCAACTATTACTTCTACACGGTCGCAGACCGCCTGGGCATCGACAACCTCTACAAGTGGGCTTCGCTGCTGGGGCTGACCTCCAAGACGGGCATCGAGCTGTCGGGCGAGACCGCGGGCGTGGTGGGCAACCAGTCCGTGCTCTACGATTCCTCGCGCGGCATCACCAGCCAGAAGTCCTCCAAGTCCAACTACGTTGCGCGCACCATCATGAAGACGCTGCGCGACACGGGCGAGGCGCTGGGCCGCAACTTTGAGGAGGAGCGCCTCGAGCGCGTCACCAAGCAGCTGATGGATCTGGTGCTGGAGTACGACTCCACCGAGATGATCGAGCAGATCCGCCTGGTGCTGATGGACGAGCTGGGCCTGTCCTCCGCGGAGATCACCAGCCGCTACCTGCTCAACACCCTCAACAGCTACCTGCGCGAGATCCGCTGGACGCCCACCGAGACCATCATGACGGGCATCGGCCAGTCCATCACGGAGCTGACGCCCGTGGGCGTGGCGCGCTACATCGCGGCCATCGCAAACGGCGGCGACGTGCTGGAGGTGCAGATCGTGGACAAGATCCTATCGCAGGACGGCAGCGTCGTCACCGACAAGCAGCCCTCCATCGCCTCGCATTTGAACGACGTGGAGGATTCGCTCGAGGTCATCCGCAGCGGCATGAAGGGCGTTATCTCCGCCGAGGACGGCGGTACCGCCGCGGGCTACTTCCGCGACTACGCCTACACCGACCAGGTGGGCGCCAAGACGGGCACCTCGCAGGTCAACCTCATCGACATCGAGAACAACGCGTGGTTCGTCGCCTTCGCGCCCTACGACGACCCCGAGATCGCCATCGTGGTGTTCATCGCCAACGGCTACACCGGCGGCGTGGCGTCGCTGACCTCCAAGGACGTCATCACCAACTACATGGAGCGCAAGAACAACCCCGAGATCGACACCATCCCCGCACAGGACAGCTTCGTGCCGTAGGTTTAGCAAAACAGGTTGTTCGGGTCTGAAAGAAGCCCCGGACAGCCTGTTTTTTTATATGTAATCCCCGAATTACCCTTGAAACCTCATGATGTCGTGTGAAAGAGAAGGCCATCCGGGTCAATCGACCTTCCTGGACGGCCTTATTCTGCAAATCAACCAGCTGCTCAGCCCCACACGTCGCCCTCCAGCGCCTTGCGCGCGGCCAATATGTACTTTGCCGTGTCCAGCGGATGCACGCCGCGGCGCGGGCAGGTCGCGCCCAGCTCCAGCGCCACCGGCTCGTACCCCGCCAGCTGCGACACCATCGCACCGCGCCCGCCCGTGTAGGCGGCCAGCTGCACGGGGTAGTCCAGCGACGTGGCTGCGGGCACCATGGCCTCCAGCACCATCATGTCCCCGCGCGCGACGGGCGCGTCAAACCGGGCGCGCATCGTGGCCAGGTCGCTCATCAGCCGCCCCGCGCTCGTGCCGGGCACCGTGAAGCGGCAGCGCAGCATGGGCTCGAGCAGCACCGGCCCGCCGCGCTGCAGGCCGTCCAGGATGCCCATGGGCGTGGCCAGCGCAAAGTCCAGCGGGTGGGTGTGCCACTGGTGGTCGCTGCCGTCGTACAGCTCGATGTCCACATCCGTGACCTCCCAGCCCAGCATGCCCTGCTCCAGCGCGCGGGGGATGGTCTGCTCCACCTGCTTTAAGTATCGCGGTTTGATGGCCGTGGGCGGCGCCGTGATGCGAAAGCGCACCCCGCTGCCCTGCGGCAGGGGCGTCAGCCGGAAGTTCATGATCGCCCAGCAGGGCTTGGGCATCGTGTAGGCCACAAAGCCCTCCGCCGCGTGCGCGATGGTCTCCTTGTACATCACCGTCGGCGGGTCGAACGTGCAGCGCAGCCCGAACCGCTCCTCGATCAGCGCGGTCAGGATCTCCGTCTGGATGCTGCCCATCAGGTGGACGTACAGCTCGTGCGTGAACGGCGACCAGCTGGCGTTCAGGTGCGGATCTTCCGCCGATAATTCCTCCAAAGCCGCCTTGAGCGCGCGCAGATCCTGCTCCTTCTCCGGCAGCACCCGCGCCGACAGCAGCGGTTGGGCAAAGCTGCCGCTCATGCGCCCCGGCGGCAGCAGCTCGCGCGCGCCCAGCACGTCCCCGGCGCGCACGCCCTCCAGACCGTACACCACGCCCACCTCTCCGGCAGCGAGCTCGCCCCGGTCCTCGTATTTCGTGCCTCGCAGCGCGCGGATCTGCGTGATCTTGTGCTCGCCCACCATCTGCCGGTTGCCAAGGCTCCCCGAGAACAGCCGCACATGCGCTGCGCGGCCCATGGTCCTGTCGGGCGTGACGGCGAACACCACGCCGCACAGCGCGCCGTCCGGCTCCTGCGCGGGCGGCGGCAGGTAGGTCACGATCGCGTCCAGCAGCGCCTCGACGCCCTCGTCACGCAGCGCGGCCCCCGAAAGCGTGGGGCACAGCGCGCAGCTTGCCGTCGCACGCGCAAGCGCCGCGTCCAGCGCAGCGCTTTCCGGCTCGTTTCCGTCCAGATACGCCGCCAGCAGGTCGTCGTCCGTCTCGCAGACGGCCTCCGTCAGCGCCTCTGCGTCCCATAGCGGCACGGCGGGCGCGCCCAGCAGGCTGCGCAGCTGCGACAGCGTGCGCTCGCGGTCCGCGCCGATGCGGTCGACCTTGTTGACGAAAAACACCACCGGGATGCCCGCGGCGCGCAGCGCGTTGTAATAGATCTCGGTCTGCGCCTGCACGCCCTCTGCGGCGGAGACCACCAGCACCGCGCCGTCCAGCGCCCAGATGCTGCGCTCCACCTCCGCGGCGAAGTCCGCGTGGCCCGGCGTGTCCAGTATCGTGATGGACGCGCCTTTCCATTCGCAGCTGACCGCCGCAGCCTTTACGGAGATGCCGCGCGCGCGCTCGACGGACAGCGTGTCGGTGTGCGCCGTGCCCTCGTCCACGCTGCCCGCGGTCTTGACGCTGCCGCACCGGTGCAGTATGCGCTCGGTCACGGTGGTCTTGCCCGCGTCCACGTGCGCCAGTATGCCAATGTTTCGGATGTTCATGGCGATGTCGTTCCTTTGGTTCGATTTGGATAAAACAGGACGCTCCCGCTCAGCGCCGGCGGAACAGATGGTTCCGCCACACGTCCTGCGGCCCGGAGAACAGCTCCTGTGCGTAGCGGAAACCGGGCGCAGCGGCCGCACAGAGCGCGTCTGCGGTGTGCAGGCAGAACCGGCGGTCGTACGCCTGCCCGTCGATGGTGGTCAGGCTCATCTTTGGCGCGTAGCCCTCCCCGTCCTTGACCGTCACCAGCAGCGGCGCGCCGGAGGGCAGCAGTTCCGCCAGGCTGCGGAACACCCCGGGCAGCTCGGCATCGCCAAGATGCACAAACCCCGCAATGCAGATCGCGGCGTCAAACTGCCCCCAAAAAGAAAGGTCGCCGCGCATGGCCGCCTCGTAAAACTGCGCCTGCGGACACTCCCGCAGCGCGATGGCCAGGCTCTCCGCGAAAAAATCCACGCAGCAGCACAGGTCGAGCATGCGCGGCGCGGGCAGGGCAGCAGGCTGTCGTCGTTTGCGCAGCGATCCCACCCCTGCTGCGCGGTTTTGTCATAGAAATCTCGGATTGTTTTCATTGCTTTTCATACTCGCGGATGTAGGGAAGATAGTGCGGCGCGCTCCTGTGCGCCTCCCAGTAGGCCTCAATGCCCTTCTGCCTGATCTCCTCGCCGCCGCGCAGCCACTGCTCATAGACGATGGGCTCAAAGAAGGTGCGGGGCTTTTCGCAGGGGAATTCCGCGCACTGACCGCAGAAGTCCACGCCGTGCGCCTGTGCGCAGTCGGGCACAAAGCAGCCCTCGATGCAGCAGCCGGGTGTGCGGCCAGTACGGCATCCGCCGCAGCCGGTGTTGCACAGACGCCCCAGCTGTGCACGGAATGCGGCAAAGCGCTGTGCGGATTCCGCGCTGTAGGTTGCCTTGAATTCGGTCATGCCCTGTGTGTAATGCAACAGCTGGGAAGACAGTTCGTGCAGCACGCCGTGTTCATAGCCGCCGCAGGTGTGGCACAGCAGCGAGCAGGGCGCGATCCGGGCGAGCAGTTCGGTTTTGTTCATGGAAAACACACCTTTCGGGCGAATTTCGAGCGCAGCGAGAAATCTCTCAGTACTCTGACGCTACGATTACGGCTGCTGATCGGCGATGTTGAAGAACTTGGTAAAGCGCGCCTCCCAGCCCAGGCGGACGGTGCCCAGCGGGCCGTTGCGCTGCTTCTGGATGATGACCTCGGCGATGTTCTTGTCCTCGGTCTCGGGGTTGTAGTAGTCCTCGCGGTGCAGGAACATGACGGTATCCGCGTCCTGCTCGATGGCGCCCGAGTCGCGCAGGTCGGACAGCATGGGGCGGTGATCCTGCCGCTGTGCCGCGCCGCGCGACAGCTGCGAACCCACGATGATGGGGATCTTCAGCTCCAGCGCCATCAGCTTGAGCTGACGCGACAGGTCGGAGACCTCGTTCTGGCGGCTCTCGTTGCGGTTGGTACTGGTCATCAGCTGCAGGTAGTCGATCAGGATCAGATCCAGGCCGTGCTCCATCTGCATGCGGCGGCAGCGCGAGCGCATCTCGGGGATGGTGATGGACGCGGTGTCGTCAAAATAGATGGGAGACTGCGACAGCGGCCCCATCGCCTCGGCCAGGTGCATCCAGTCGTCGTCGGACAGGCTGCCCTGACGCACGGACTGCATGTCCACATGCGCCTCCGAGCAGAGCATGCGGTTGGCCAGCTGCTCGCGCGGCATCTCCAGCGAGAAGAACGCCACCGTCTTGCGGCCCACCATCGCCGCGTGCTGCGCGATGTTGAGCATGAACGCGGTCTTGCCCATGGACGGGCGCGCGCCCACCAGGATCAGCTCGCCGCCGTGGAAGCCCGTCGTCAGCCGGTCCAGCTCCACAAACCCCGACGGCACGCCCTGTACGCGCCCCTTGTTGATGTACAGCTCCTCGATGTTGCCGTAGGTGGTGATCAGCGTGGGCTTGATGTGGATCAGCGAGTCCTCCGCGCGCTTCATGGAGATGTTGTAGATCTGCTTTTCGGCGTTGTCGAGGATCTCGGGGACGGTCTTTTCCTCGGCGTAGCAGTCGGTGGTCACGTCCGTGCAGGTGCGGATCATGCGGCGCAGTATGGACTTTTCCTCCACAATGCGCGCATAGGCCTGCGCGTTGGCCGCCGACGGCATGGAGCGCGACAGCGACACCAGATAGGGCAGGCCGCCGATGCCCTCCATCGTGCCGCGCCGGTTGAGCTCGTCGGTCATCGTCACCAGATCCACCGGCCGTCCGGCCGCGTAGAGCGCGCACATGGCCTCGAACAGCGCCTTGTGTACCGACGAGTAGAAGTCGTCGGGCTGCAGCGTCTCCACCGCCATCATCACGGCCTCGCGCTCCAGCATCATCGCGCCCAGCAGGGATTTTTCCGCGTCATCGCTGTGCGGCGGCACGCGTCCCTCGATGTCCATATCTGCACCCTCCCGACAAAATCTATGCAAAAAAACAGTGAGAAGCGAACAAAAGTGTCTCTTCTCACTATTATAGCACACGATTCAGATTTCGTAAATCACGCCGTCATAGGCGACGTCAAAGCCCTTGGGCTGCGCGGCGGCCACCAGCTCGTCATGCAGCATGTGGCCGTTGTGCGAAAAGTGCGTCAGCACCATGCGCGTGGACGCGTCGATGCTGCCGTTTGCCGTGAGCCGCTCCTTCATCTCGAAGCAGTCCTCGATGCCCATGTGGTTGCCGCCGTCGCGGTATTTGCCCATCGTGCAGTCCAGCATCACAAGGTCCAGGTGCACATCCTTCAGCGCCGCCATCGTCTCGGGCACGAACAGCCCCGTGTCGTGGCCGTAGAGCATGCGCTTGCCCTGCTTGTCCTCGATCAGGTACAGGTAGCACTGCTGGCTGCGGTCGTGCAGTGCCGTCAGCGCGGTGAAGGTGTAGCCGCCCTCGATTTTTGTGGGCGCAAAGGGCACGACGCGCTTGAACTGCACCGGCCCGCCCGGGCCGCCAAAGCCCTGCGTGCCGTGGTTGATCTGAAGCCCCACGCGGTCGTTGCCGTAGACCGTCAGCACCTCCGGCGCGGTGCCGTCCAGCACGCCGTAGCCGGGGTAGCGGTTGCCAAGATCCGCCGCAAACAGGTGATCCTCGTGATCGTGGGTGATGAGCACCGTGTGCACATAGGTGTAGTCCAGCCCGAACTTCATCTCGTGAAAGTACGCGTCCGGGGAGAAGTCGATCATCAGCTGGTCGTCTATGATCGCGCCCGAGCGGGTGCGGATGTCCTTGCCGCCCCTGCGGCGCGCCTCCCTGCACCATTGGCAGGTGCAGAACATTGCCGGCCAGCCTTCCGCGGCCGCGGTTCCCAGTATCTGCAGCTTCATGGGTCCAAGCTCCTTCTGTTTATTCGGCGGCGGGGCCGTCCTTTTTCTCTTCTTCGAGCGCGCTTTCCTCAGATGACTCCTGCGGCGCGGGCGCTTCCGCCTCCGGCCGGATGGTCACAGGCTCTGCGGCGGCGGGCTCCTGCGCGGCAGGCCCCAGAATGATGGGCTCCTGCGCTGCGGGCTCGGCCGGAATGGGCTCCTGCACCGGGGGTTCAGACGCGATGGGCTCCTGCACCACGGGCCCGGCCGTAAAGGGCTCCTGCGCTTCGGGAGCGGGCTGGGGCTGTGCGTGCAGCGGCGGCTGCGCCCAGGTGGAGGGATCGCCGGGCTGCGCCTCCTCCGCGCGCCTGCGCTCGCGCTTGCTGCCGCGTGCGCCGCGCACCAGGATGCACACGCCGATCAGGATGAGGATCAGCGGCAGAATGGTGCCGTAATAGGGCTTGAGCACGTCGTTGACCGAGGGGGTGAGCATCAGGAAGAACAGCACCGCAAACGCCAGCAGCACCAGCGCGGGCACCATGGGCCAGTTGCCGATCCTGCGGTATTCACAGATGTGCACCAGGAAGAAGGCCAGCGACACCGCCAGCGGCGTTGCCACCATCACATACTTGTTGCCGATGGAGAGCACGTCCAGCAGCGCCCAGGCAAGCCCCAGGCACAGCAGCAGAAAGCCCGCGATGGACAGGCCGTACTTGCCGCGCGCAAACAGGCGGCCGACGAGCAGCGCCGCGCCCACCAGCGCAAAGAACGCGCCAAAGGGCAGCGACACGCCGGGCAGCGCCTCGATCAGAAAGTAAACGCCGGCCAGTATGAGGATCAGACCGGGCACGAGATATTTTTTCATACGCATAAACCTCCTGACATGCAAGGATCAGCGCCTTGTTGATGCCATTATTATACGCCAAATCGCGTGCACAGACAAGGCGGTTCACAATTCCTTTCACATTTGTTCACGGCGGGGAATAGGATAGAGGGAAAATTCCCAAGCAAGGAGGACAGGAACCATGAAACGGATCATTTGCGCGCTGCTTGCCGTGCTGCTGCTGGCGCTGCCGCTGACGGGCTGCCGGAAACAGGAGGAACTGACCCGGGTGCGGCTGTACGAGGTGACGCACTCCGTGTTCTACGCGGCGCAGTACATCGCCATCGAGCAGGGCTACTTTGCCGACGAGGGCCTTGCCGTCGAGCTGACCAATGCGGGCGGCGCGGATAAGGCCATGACGGCGCTGCTGGCCGGCCAGGCGGACATCGCGCTGATGGGGCCGGAGAGCTCCATCTACGTCTACAACGAGGGGCGCGAGGACTTTACGCAGGTGGTGGGGCAGCTGACGCAGTGCGACGGTGCGTTCATCGTGGGACGCGAGCCCGACCCGGACTTTACATTGGAAGCGCTGCGCGGCAAGTCCATACTGGGCGGACGCGCGGGCGGCATCCCGCTGATGACGCTGGAGTACGCGCTGCGGCAGGCGGGGCTGGAGCCGGGCGTGGACGTGGAAGTTCGCTCCGACGTGCAGTTCAACCTGATGGCGGGCGCGTTCGCGGGCGGCGAGGGCGATTACACCACGCTGTTTGAGCCCACCGCCACCGACATGGAGCTGGAGGGCAAGTGCTTTGTGCTGGCCTCGGTGGGCGAGCTGGCGGGCGAGGTGCCCTACACCTGCTATCAGGTCAAAAAGTCCACGCTGGAGCGCAACGGCGCGCTGGTGGAGCGCTTCCTGCGGGCCATCGCCCGCGCGCAGCAGTTCGTGGAGGAAAACGACGCCCGCACCGTGGCCGAGGCGCTGGCTCCCGCCTTTACCGAGACCTCGGTGGACACGCTGGAGAAGGTCGTGGAGCGCTACCGCAGCATCGGCGCGTTTGCGGGCACGCCCGTGATGAAGCAGGAGGCCTATGAGCGGCTGCTGGACATCATGGAGCAGGCGGGCGAGCTGGACGCGCGCGCCCCGTATGAGCAGGTCATCAACAACAGCATCGCGGAAAAGATCGTGGGCGAACAGTAGAAGTTCAGCGCCCGGGGCGCAGAAAAAGGCGGGTCAAAGCCCGCCTCAGCCTGTCGACAAAGTCGACAGGCTCGAAAAAGATGAAACCTCATCTTTTTCGAATTGCAGAAAAATTCGCGCACGGCCTTGCCGCACACGAATTTTTCTGTATCGGAAGCGATTTTCCATCTGCCTATGGATGAAGAACGGTGGAAACAGAGACTTCGTCCAGCTTATTCTTTCCTAACGTACAGAAAATCGCTCCTCGGCGGGGTACACGCCCCTGCCTGCGGATTGAAGATGAAGGGGCTACGGCCCCTTCATGCATCCCCGGGGAGCACATGCCTGTTTTTTGACAGGCTGAGGCGGGCCAAAGCCCGCCTTTTTTG
>JAXEXP010000054.1:0-5730 GCA_034113365.1 Candidatus Spyradocola sp. | reverse complement strand
TGCCAAGGACATCAACGAGGAGCTCATCTGCCAGATGGCAGACGTGATGGTGTCCGAGGGCTACCGCGACGCGGGCTATGAGTACCTGGTCATCGACGACTGCTGGAGCGAGATGGAGCGCGACGAGAACGGCCGCCTCGTGCCCGACCACGTCAAGTTCCCCCACGGCATGAAGGCCGTCGCCGACTACGTCCACTCCAAGGGCCTCAAGTTCGGCATGTACTCCTGCGCGGGCGTGCGCACCTGCGCCGGCTACCCCTCCAGCTTCGACCACGAGTTCGTCGACGCCGCCACCTTCGCCGAGTGGGGCGTGGACTTTTTAAAGTACGACTTCTGCAACTTCCCGGTCAACGGCGACTGCAAGATGCGCTATCAGACCATGTCCATGGCGCTCAAGGCCACCGGCCGCGAGATCCTGTTCTCGGCCTGCAACTGGGGCCGCGAGGAGCCCTGGCACTGGATGCGCTCCATCGGCGCGCACATGTACCGCTCCACCGGCGACATCATGGATAACTTCGTGTCCTTCACCGACATCGTCAAGTCCCAAATCGCCAACTTCTGCGACAGCGGCAACTATTGCTTCAACGACATCGACATGCTCACCGTGGGCATGTACGGCAAGGGCAATGTGGGCATCGGCTCGGTCTGCACCGACGAGGAGTACCGCATCCAGTTCGCGCTGTGGTGCATGCTCTCCGCGCCCCTGATGATGGGCGGCGACCTGCGCAACATGAACGACTACTGCAAGAACCTCATGCTCAACAAGGAGCTTCTCG
Organism: Candidatus Spyradocola sp.; assembly: GCA_034113365.1. Lineage (GTDB taxonomy): Bacteria > Bacillota > Clostridia > Christensenellales > UBA1750 > Spyradocola. Next base: position 4,954 of record JAXEXP010000054.1, on the reverse strand, counting down.
CCATCGATCAGGACGAGGAGGCCCGCCCGCCCTTCGTGGTGCGCAGAGACGCCATCGGTCACGTCAATCCCGACCCCAAGGACGGCGAGTTCCCGTGGATCCACGAGGAGGATACCGCGTGGACGCTGTTCAAGCACCTGTCCGGCGGCGAGTTCGTGATCGGCTACTTCAACCTCTCCAAGACCGCGGCCGAGATCAACTGCAACTTCGCCGACTGCGGCGTGCCCTACCCCTCCGGCTACGGCTTTGAGATGAAGGACATCTTCACCGGCGAGAGCATCGGCGTCAAGCGCGACTACTACAACCCCGTCATCCCCGCGCGCGACTGCAAGCTGTTCCGCTGCCGTCTGGTCAAATGCTGACCTGCATCACCTGCGGCCGTCCGCTGGAAAAGGACGAGGTCGCACTGACCAAAAAGCTCATCAACCGCGGCGCGACACAGTACCTGTGCATCGACTGCCTCGCCAAAAAGTTCGAGGTCACGCGCGAGGACCTCGAAAAGAAGATCGAGGAATTCCGCCAGATGGGCTGCACGCTGTTCCTGTAACCTGATTCTGACAAAAAGGCGCTTTTCCCGGCAGAGAAGCGCCTTTTCCCTTTTGACAAAACCGGAAAGGAAGCGCAGAGCATGATCGCAAGAACCGCCCCCATGGGATGGAATTCGTGGAACACCTTCGCCAGAGACATCAGCGAGGAGCTGATCTTCCAGATCGCGGACGTGATGGCGTCTGAGGGCTACCACGACGCGGGCTACGAATACCTGGTCATCGACGACTGCTGGAGCGAGAAGAAGCGCGACCGCAGCGGCCGCCTCGTGCCCGATCCCGTCAAGTTTCCCCACGGCATGAAGGCCGTCGCCGACTACGTCCATGCCAAGGGCCTCAAGTTCGGCATGTATTCGGCTGCGGGCGTGCGCACCTGCGCCGGCTACCCCGGCAGCTACGACTATGAGTACATCGACGCCGCCACCTTCGCCGAGTGGGGCGTGGACTTCTTAAAGTACGACTTTTGCACCTTCCCCGCCAGCGGCGACTGCAAGATGCGCTATCAGACCATGTCCATGGCGCTCAAGGCCACCGGCCGCGAGATGCTGTTCTCGCTCTGCCACCCCAATGTTTACGAGCCGTGGCACTGGGCGCGCTCTGTCGGCGGCCACATGTACCGCTCCACCGGCGACATCATGGACAACTTCGTGTCCTTCACCGACCACGTCCGCGAGCAGATCGGCAACTTCTGCGACAGTGCCAACTACTGCTTCAACGACATCGACATGCTCACCGTGGGCATGTACGGCAAGGGCAACGTGGGCATCGGCTCGGTGTGCACCGACGAGGAGTATCGCATGCAGTTCGCGCTGTGGTGCATGCTGTCCGCGCCGCTGATGATGGGCGGCGACCTGCGCAACATGAACGCCTACTGCAAGCAGCTGCTGCTCAACCGCGACCTGATCGCCATCGATCAGGACGAGGAGTGCCGCCCGCCCTTTGTGGTGCGCCGCGCGCCCATCGGCTACGCCAACCCCGCCCCCAGGGACGGCGAATACCCGTGGCTCGAGGCGGAGGACACCGCGTGGACGCTGCTCAAGCACCTGTCCGGCGGCGAGTTCGTGATCGGCCTGTTCAACCTGTCCAAACACCCCGCTGAGATCAACTGCTGCTTCGTCGACTGCGGACTGCCCGCCTATTCCGGCTGCGGCATCGAGATGAAGGACATCTTCACCGGAGAGGAGCTCGGCGTGCAGCACGACTGCTTCAACCCCACCGTCCCCGCGCACGACTGCAGGCTCTACCGCTGCCGCATCGTCCGCGCCTGACCGCGCGCTTTGTCAAATTTCGTCGATGCGGTTTCTTTTGCGCCGCGCGGTGTTATAATAATGAGGACATAAACAAACACCGAGGTGGCAGCATGAAGGTATTCGCCTATTCCTACCGTAAATTCGACGAAGAGCCCTACTTCAAGAAATACTGTGACGAGCTTGGCATCGAGCTTGGCTACACCGAGCTCGACCCCACGATGGAGACCGCGCACCTTGCCGCGGGCTATGAGTACATTTCCATCCTGCTCACGCGCGTGGACGCGCAGCTGGTGGAGGAGTTTCACCGCCTGGGCGTGCGCGTCATCTCCAACCGCCTCATCGGCGTGGACCACGTCGACGTGCGCCGGGCAAAGGAGCTGGGCATGGTGGTCACCAACGCGCCCTATTCCTCCACCTGCGTCGCGGACTTTACGCTCATGCTGATGCTGATGAGCATCCGCCGCATGAAGCAGATGATGCGCCGCAACGAGATGAACGACTTCACCCTCCCCGGCATTCAGGGCATGGAGATGCGCAACCTGACCGTGGGCGTGCTGGGCACGGGCAAGATCGGCCGCACCGTCATCCGCGAGCTGTCGGGCTTTGGCTGCAAGATCCTCGCCTACGACCTCTACCAGAGCGACGAGGTCAGGCAGTACGCGCAGTATGCAGACCTCGACACGATCTTTACCACCTGCGACGTCATCACGCTCCACATGCCCCTGACCGACGACAACTTCCACATCATTTCCCGCGAGGCCATCGCCAAAATGAAAAAGGGCGTTGTGCTCATCAACACCGCGCGCGGCCCCCTCATCGATACCGAGGCCCTCATCGACGCGCTGGAGGCCGAGCACGTCGGCGCAGCGGGTCTGGACGTCGTGGAGGACGAGGTGGGCCTCTACCACAACGACTGGAAGAACACCGTCATCCACAACCGCTACATCCCGCTGCTGCGCGGCTTCAACAACGTCATCGTCACCTCCCACAAGGCCTACTACACCGACCAGTCGGTAGACGACATGGTGCGCAACTCGCTGCTGGGCATCTACTACGAGCACAACGGCATGGACAACCCCTTCAAGGTATAAATCAGCAGCAGGAAGAAAGAAATGCCCAAGCAGACAACAGCAGTGTATATCCTTTGGCTTCCCCTTGAGGGGAAGCTGTCGCCCGCAGGCGACTGATGAGGCGTCCGTCAAACATGAACCCCACCCCAGGCGCACCTCGTTTTCAACTAACCGAGAACTACATCTTCCGGAAGCAGTCCTCTGACTGTAAATGCAGTGCGCATCCTTTGGCTTCCCCTTGAGGTGACGCTGTCGCCCGCAGGCGACTGATGAGGTGTCCGTCGCACGCTGTCCCACCCCCAGGCGCACCGTTTCTCTCCATCCGTCTTTCACCGCATTTTCAACAAACCAAGGACTGCATTTTCCGGATGCAGCCCTTTTTATGTTGAATTCTGCGAGAATAAAGCGTATACTTTACATATCCCCCATGGGGGGATAAAAGGAGGAGACCCAATGGAACATCAGCATGAGCAGACCGAAGCGGTCGTTCGCCGCCTGTCGCGCGCCATTGGCCATCTGCAGGCCGTCAAGCGCATGGTGGAGGAGGGCCGCGACTGCGCCGAAGTGCTCACGCAGCTGGCCGCCGTCAAGTCCGCCATCAACAACGTGGGCAAGGTGATCCTGCAGGACCATCTGGAGCACTGCATCGTCGAGGCGATCCAGCAGGGCGACCGCGGCGCGCTGGACGAGCTCAATTCCGCCATCGACCGGTTCATCAAGTGAGCGGAGGCGCGATATGAAGGCCGAACAGATCAAGCCCACGCTCTTTGCGCTGCTGGCCGCGGCGCTCTATGCGGTGAATTCGCCGCTGTCCAAGCTGCTGCTGGAGGATGTGCCTGCCACGATGATGGCCGCGCTGCTCTACCTGGGCGCCGGCATCGGCGTGTCGCTGATGACGCTGGCCCGTAAGGCCATGAGCCACGACAGCCGCGAACTTCCCTTGACGAAGAAGGAGCTGCCCTATGTGGTGGCCATGGTGCTGCTCGACATCGCCGCGCCGCTCTGCCTGATGCTGGGCCTGACCCGCACCACCGCCGCCAACGCTTCGCTGCTCAACAATTTTGAGATCGTCGCCACCTCTGTCATCGCGCTGTGCGCATTCCGTGAGCGCATCTCGCCGCGCCTGTGGCTGGCCATCGCGCTGGTGACGCTGGCAAGCCTGCTGCTCTCCTTTGAGGATGCCAGCAGCCTGTCCTTTTCCTGGGGCTCGCTGCTCGTGCTGCTGGCCTGCGCCTTCTGGGGCCTGGAGAACAACTGCACGCGCATGCTCTCGGGCAAGGACCCGCTGCGCATCGTGATCGTCAAGGGCTTTGGCTCGGGCCTGGGCGCGCTGCTCATCGCGTTTGCGGCAGGGGAGAGGCTGCCTGCGCTGCCGCTGGTGCTCGCGGCGCTGGCGCTGGGCTTTGTGGCCTACGGCTTGAGCATCACCTGCTACATCTATGCCCAGCGCGGCCTGGGTGCGGCCAGAACCAGCGCTTGGTACGCCGTGTCGCCCTTTGTGGGCGCGGGCCTGTCGCTGCTCATCTTCCGGCAGACGCCCTCGCTCTCCTTCCTCGCCGCATTGGCCGTGATGGCAGCCGGCGCCTGGTTTGCCGCCACCGACGGCATTCGCAACTGAATACACAGCAAAGCGCGCGGGGAGAGGAAAACGCTCCTTCCCCGCGCGCTGCTTTATTTTTCTGTCTCGCGGTAGGTCTCCACGCAGTAGCCGTGGTGCCCGCAGGCCGTGCAGGTCAGCTTGCGAGCCCGCGGCGTGTGCGGCGCGAACAGGTTCTCCCTGCGCGTCGGCCGGAACACCGCGTGGCATTGCGGGCAGATGAACGCCGTGCGGTCCATGTAGTACGTCACGATGAACACGCCCAGCGCGATGACCACCGGCATGCCCACCGCAAAGGGCAGCCAGATGCCCTTGAACACCCACAGCAGGATCGTCCCCACCTCGATGACGTCCATCAGCAGCCCGACGGTCACCATCAGGCCGCGGATGCGCCGCAGCTTCTTCTTGTTGCGCATGATGCAGGCTATGTCCTGAATGGATTCGACCGTGAAGCTGTCCATCGCGCGGATCTCGCGCTCCATGACCTCCAGT
>JAXEXP010000053.1:0-7341 GCA_034113365.1 Candidatus Spyradocola sp. | reverse complement strand
GTTGACGGAAGTATGCTTCTTGTGTTATCTTATCCATTGCAGAGAGCTCCTTCGTGGTGGTTGGTGTGTGGTAACTCTATTCTACCACTTGCTCTCTGTTTTTTCTTTACCTTCTGTTACCTATGTATTATACCTCAACAGCGGGGAGGTTTTGCACAAAAAAAGGATGCCTGCCGGCGGCGGGGGAAGGGATGACCCCCCGAGCCCTCCCCGTTTGGGGGGAGGGCTCGGGGGGTCTATGGCGTCCTCGACGGACGCCGGGCTCTTCTGTCGGGATGGCGTGCTAAAAGCGATGCTGCTTCATATAATTTCTCACCGCGTCGAAGGTCTCCTCGCTGAGCACGTGCTCGATGCGGCAGGCGTCGGCGTCGGCGGTCTTGTGCGCCACGCCCAGCGCGGACATCAGGAACTGGGTGAGCACCTGATGGCGCTCGTAGACGTCGCAGGCCTTTTCCATGCCCTTGGGCGTGAGCGTGATCTGCCCCGAGCGGGCGATCTCGATGTAGCCCGCCTCCTTGAGGATGCGCATGGCGCGGCTGATGGAGGCCTTGGTGTAGTCCAGCGCATTGGCCACGTCCACCGAGCGCACAAAGCCGTTCTGCTGCTGCAGCAGCAGTATGGTCTCCAGGTAGTTTTCTCCCGATTCGTGAATGGGCATGGCGTGCGTTCCCTCCCTCTGCCGCGATGTTGGTTCGTTTTTTCAGTATAGCATATCGCGCCCCCAGGAGCAAGGGGCCGCGGGCACGGTCCCCGCTTTCCGTCGAGGAAAGCATACGTCCTCCAGGGCGCCCCCCTTGCGGGGGCGCCCTGGAGGACTATCCCCCCCCCGGAGGGCGAGTCAAGCCCTTTACGCGCCGGCGAGCGCCACGATGGTGTGGGCGTAGATGCGCGCGGCGGTGTAGAGCTCCTCGATGTACAGGCGCTCGTCGGGGCCATGGCAGCCCTCGCTCCTGCTGCCGGGCAGCGAGGGGCCGAAGGCGACGGCGTTGTGCATACTGCGGGCGTAGGTGCCGCCGCCCATGGAGAAGGGCGCATCGTCGCGGCCGGTGACGTCCCTGTAGACCTTCATCAGCGTGGAGACTAGCTCGCCGTCGATGGGCTGATAGAGCGGGTCGGAGCGGGAGATGCTGTCGGCGGTAACGCCGCAGGGCGCGCACACGGCGCGGATATTGCCAAGCACATCGTCAAAGGAGGCGGTGACGGGCTGGCGGGTGTCCAGCTGCACCATCGCGCCCGCCGCGTCGGCGCGCAGGATGCCCAGATTCACCGTGAGCGGGCCGGAGGGCTTGTCGGAGAGCTTGATGTTCAGGCCGCTGCCGTCCCACTTGTCGGGGCCGAGCACGTCCAGCAGGAAGTCCACGGTTTTCTTTGCGCCGCCGAGATCCAGCGCGGAGAGCGCCTGCAGCATCAGCACGGCGGCGTTGCGGCCGCCCTCGGGGTGCGCGCCGTGGGAGGCGACGCCTTCCACCTCGACGTCCAGCAGGCCGTCCTCGCGGATAATAACGGTGCAGGGAATGTCCAGCTCCTGCGCGCGCTTTTCGATGCGCTGGGCGCACTTTGCGCAGCCCTTGACAGTCGCCTTGCAGCGGTTGGGCACGATGTTGACGGCGTTGCCCGCGGTGATGGACACGATGGGGCTGTCGCCGTCAAAGGCGGCGTTCAGCTGCACGCGGTGGATGCCCTTTTCGGCGTAGCAGACGGGGAAGCCGGAGTCGGGCGAGAAGCCGTAGTCGGGCATGCCGACGTGCTTCATGTAGTGGGCCATGTCGGCGCTGCCCTTCTCCTCGTTGCAGCCCATGATGAGCAGCACGCGGTCGCGCAGCGGGATGCCGGCCTCGCGGATGGCGCGCAGCGCGTAGAGGCAGGAGACGCAGCTGTTCTTGTTGTCGGTGGAGCCGCGGCCGTAGAGGTAGCCGTCCCTGACCACCGCGTCGTAGGGCGGCACCGTCCAGTCGTCGCCCTCGGGCACCACGTCCAGGTGCGCCAGGATCCCCAGCGTGCGCTCGCCGTCGCCGTAGGCGGCGTGACCCGCGTAGTATTCGTCGTTGAGCGTTTCAAAGCCGAAGGATTTCGCCTTGTCCAGCGCGTAGTCCAGCGCGCGGGCGCACGGCTCGCCGAAGGGCTTGCCGGGCAGGGGCTCGCCGTCCACGCTGGGGATGCGCACCAGCTCGCGCAGGGTCTCCAGCATTTCGCCGCGGTAGCTTTCCAGTATCTCGTCCAGTCTGTCCATATTTTCTCCCCCTTGCCGTGTTTTCCTTATTATAAACCGCTTGTTATGATCGTGTAAATGGCCGGAACTACTTTTTTTGCGCAGCAGGAATTCGCAGCGCCCATGTGGAAAGTAAACAGGATGGATTTGGCCCTGTGACGGAATTGTGGCCAAATCCGCAAACCACCCCCTTGGAGGATGTGCAATGACGCCGGAGGAACTCAAGAAGATCGCGCGCGACGAGCGCGCTTACCGATATGCCTGCCAGCTGCTGGGCGACGGCAGGGTCAAAAACCTGCGCGTGGACGGGGAGCACAGCTTCAGCGCCACCATCGAGGACATGCCCTACGCCTACACCGCGTCGGTGACGCTGGCGGGTGACGGGCTGTCGGCCTGCTCCTGCACCTGCGGCATGCCCGTAGCCAGCCGCCGCGTGTGCGCGCACGTGGGCGCGCTGTGCCTGGAGCTGTCGCGCGAGGGGCGCACGCAGGTGCTGCTCAGTCGCGCGCGACGCGAGGCGGGGCTGCAGGTGCTCAGCTGGTTCGAGACGCCCGCGGCCAGGGAGCAGTCATTAAAGCTCCTTGTGACCGTTGAAATCCCCGAAAAGCCGGGCGAAGCGGCGGGCTTCCTCTCGCTGCGCGTGGGGCAGAAGCGCATGTATGTGGTGCAGGATCTGTCCACGTTTGTTAAGGCCTACACGGCTGGCGAGGACATCGCCTTTGGCAAGGGGCTGACGGTGGAGCCGCACTGGCAGTGCTTCGGCCCGGCGCAGGAGCGGCTGCTTGCGTACCTGCGCGAGGTCGTGGCGGCGCGGGAGCTGGCGCTGGGCAAGCCCGTGCTGCGCGAGCGGCAGCTCCCGCTGACCAACGACCAGCTGCGCCGCGTGTTCCAGATGCTGGCGCAGAGCGTGTTCCAGCTGGTGGTGGAGGGGGAAACCAACACCATCCGCGGCATCCAGGCGGCCAGCGTGCCGGCGGCGTTTACGCTGCGCGCGGCGGGCAAGGAGCTGGAGCTGGAGAGCCGTCTGCCGCCCGAGTGCGTTAAATTGACGCGCGAGGGGCAGTTCGTGCTGATGGAGGGCCGCGTGATGGGGCTTTCCGCAGCGCAGCAGAAGGCGCTGATCCCGTTCCTCAACAAAGAGGGCGTCTCGCGCTGCCGGTTCACGCTGCCCGAGGGCGAGCAGCTGGTGTCGGAGGTGCTGCCGCTGCTGCGCGAGGTGGCGCAGGTGACGGTGGACGAGTCGGTCTCCGGGCGCATCGTGACCGAGACGCTGACCGCGACGGTAACGCTGGACACGGTCAGCGGGGACATCGTGGCGCGGGTGGATTTCCTGTACGGGCAGACGCGCATCGATCCCTTCTCGCCGCCGAAAGAACGGCAGGAGAGCGTGCTGCTGCTGCGCGACGCGCAGGCCGAGCGCGCGGTGCTGGACCTGCTGGGCCGCCACGGCTTCAAGGTGCGTTTGTCCGAGGCGTATCTGTCGGGGAGCGACGCGATCTACGGCTTTTTGCAGGATGGCGTGCCGCTGCTGCAGTCCATGGCGGAGGTCTACTGCTCCGAGAGCCTGCTGCGCATGCGCCCCAGGCGGACGCGGCCCAAGGGGCGGCTGAGCATGAGCCCGGCGGGGGATCTGCTGCAATTCCAGCTGCTGCTGGAGGGCGTGGACCCGGCGGAATACGACGGCGTGCTGCAGGCGCTGCGCGAGAAGAAGAAGTTCGTGCGCCTGACCGACGGCAGCTTCCTGACGCTGCTGCCCGACGACGGCTGGTCGGAGCTGGCGGGCTATCTGGACGAGGTGGGCGAGGTCAAGGAGGGCGGCGTGGTGGACATGATGCGCTGCCGCGCGGTCTACCTCTCGCAGCTGATGGCGGCGAGCAATCTGGACATCGAGCAGGACAAGTCCGTGACCGACTTGGCGCACGCGATGCAGCACCCCGACGAGGGCGAAGCGCCCATCAAGGGGCTGCGGCCCTACCAGCAGCGCGGCTTTGCGTGGCTCAAGACGCTGGCGCGGCTGGGCATGGGCGGCGTGCTGGCCGACGACATGGGCCTGGGCAAGACGATTCAGGTGCTGGCGCTGATCCAGTGGGGGTACGAGACGCAGGGGCGCATGCCGTCGCTTGTGGTGGCGCCCACGTCCCTTGTCTACAACTGGCAGGCGGAGATCAACAAGTTCACGCCGCACATGCGCACCGTGGTGCTGACCGGCGGGCGCGAGGACCGTCGCCGCCAGGCCGAGGACGTGGAGAACGTGGACGTGCTCATCGCGTCGTATGCGCAGGTGCGGCGCGACATCGAGTGGCTGGAGCAGTTCTCCTTCCGCTACTGCATCCTCGACGAGGCGCAGCAGATCAAAAACGCGGCGTCGGTTGGCGCGGGGGCGGTCAAGCGCCTGCACGCGCGCAGCCGGTTCGCGCTGACGGGCACGCCGATGGAGAACCATCCCGGCGAGCTGTGGAGCATATTCGACTTTGTGCTGCCGGGCTATCTGATGGAGCAGAGCGACTTCATGCAGCGCTACGGCGACGGCACGGACAGCGACCTGCTGGCAAAAAAGATCCGCCCCTTCCTGATGCGCCGCCTAAAGCGCGAGGTGCTCTCGGAGCTGCCCGAGAAGATCGAGCACCGCATCGTTGCGGAGCTGACGCCCGAGCAGCGCAGCGTCTACATGGCGACGCTGGCGCAGGTCAAGAAGGAATTGGACGAGACGGTGCGGCAGGAGGGCTGGGACAAGGCGCACTTCCGCATGCTGGCGGCGATCACGCGGCTTCGGCAGATCTGCTGCCACCCGGTGCTGTTCCTGGAGGGCTACGAGGGCGGCAGCGGCAAGCTGGAGCTGCTGATGGAGCTGGTGGGCGAGCAGGTGGAGAGCGGCCACCGCATCCTGATCTTCTCGCAGTTCACCTCGATGCTGTCCATCATCCGCGAAAGCCTTGCGCAGGCGGGCATCGACGCGCTGTATCTGGACGGCAACACGCCCCCGCAGGAGCGCCTGCGCCTGACCGACGAGTTCAATGGCGGCGGCGCGCCGGTGTTCCTGATCTCGCTGCGCGCGGGCGGCTACGGCCTCAACCTGACCGCGGCCGACACCGTGATCCACTACGACCCGTGGTGGAACCCCGCCGTGGAGGAGCAGGCCACCGACCGCGCCCACCGCATCGGCCAGACGCGCGCGGTGCACGTCATCCGCCTCATCGCCCACGACACCATCGAGGAAAAGGTCTCCGAGCTGCAAATGCGCAAAAAGGAGCTGATCGACCTGGTCGTCACCCCCGGCGAGGTGCTGCCCAGCGCACTGTCCGCCAAGGACATCCGCGCGCTGTTCGACTGACGAGGAGTATTGCGTTGTTTTTGAGCGCATGATATACTGAAAGCGCAAAGGAGGGTGAAGAACATGACCACTGCACGCAGCCCTGAACGCAAGTATTGTTCTCTCGCGGAATACCGTGCCCTGCCGGAGGATTTCCGTGCGGAGCTCGTCGAGGGGGAGCTGGTCGCGCTCTCCGCCCCGTCCCCTTATCATCAGCTGATCTCAGGGGACATCTACGATCCGCTGAAGGCCTATCTCAAGGGAAAAACCTGCAGGGTGATCTATGCACCGGTAGACATCTATCTGAATGAGCAGGATGAGGATCGTCCAACCATCGTTCAACCGGACCTGGTGGTCATCTGTGACCCCAGCAAGCTGAAGGCAGATGGTTATCATGGTGCGCCCGACCTCGTCATAGAGATCCTCTCCCCCAGCAACACCATACGCGAGCAGGCCTGCAAATACGACCTGTACCAGAAGTACGGCGTGCGGGAATACTGGGTTATTGACCCGGAGGAGAAAACGCTGTGCGTCTACCTGCGCAACGACAAGAGCCAGCTGGCCATCAAGGACTTCTACGGCGCGTCCGACACCGTCAAGGTCAATATACTCGCCGACTGCCAGATCGACCTTGGCCCGATATTCAGCTTCTGAAAGACAAACAAGCCCTCCCGTGCGGCGCATGACCGTCGGGAGGGCTTGTTTATATGCTGTTTTATGCAGAAATCAATCTTTTTTGTGGCCATCCACGAACCGCGCGAAGCCCTCGAAGGTGAAGTCGGTCACGCCGGTCAGGTCGTCGTGCACCTGGCGGAAGAAGCAGCTGGGGATCTCGCCCAGCCTCTGGCACTTGAGGATGCAGCGGTCGCAGCCCTCGCTGTGGTTGGTCGGGTGGTTGGGACAGGCGGTGTCCCGGCAGGTGCAGGTGGGTTTGTCGGACATGGCGGTCACTCCTCTATAGACGGTGGACGATGCGTGCTGAATAGGGCTTGGAGCACAGCGCTCGGGTTACGGTTTTAGGCTCCCCTTGAGGGGAGCTGTCGCCCGCAGGCGACTGAAGGGTGAAGCTGCACTCCCCCATACCGCAACATACCGATCAGCCCGCCCTGTTCGTTACTTAGTTTCGCCTTCGGTGGCCAGCTCCGTCATCAGGCGGAGGGAGCGGGCGATGAAGGCGTTCATGCGCTCTGCGGGCAGGGGCTGCTGCGCCATCTCGGCAAGGTCGGTCAGCTGCAGGCAGATGTCCTTTGCGGTGTCGTCCTGCGGGCGGGCGGCGAGGTTCTTGACCAGCGGATGCTGCGCGTTGAGCACCAGCGTGCGCTCCAGCGGGAAGTCGGGCATGCCGTCGCTGCCCCAGTAGCGCATGGCCTCCTGATAGCGGCGCATGTTCTCGTCCAGCAGCAGCACGGCGGGGGTGTCGGTGTTCTTGAGCGACTCGAGGCGCACCTTGAGGTTGCCCTCCTCGATGGCCCACTTGAACATCTCCTCCAGCTTGCCCGTCATGTCGGCGTCGATGGCGGCGTCCTTGTCGCGCAGCGCGTCGGCGATGTCGGCGTCGATGCGGGCAAAGTGCACGTCCTTGACCTGGCTCTCGATGAACTGCATGAAGCTGACGTCGATGGGCGTGCCCATGACCACGACCTGAATGCCGTGCTCCTCGTACAGGCCCACGGTGTTGGCCTGGCGGTCCTCGTCGGCGGCGTAGTAGACCTTGTTGGGATGGACGTCCTTGGCCTTTTCAAGGTACTCGTTCAGCGTGACGAACTCGCCCTTGCTGGTCTTGTAGACGAGGCAGTCCTTCATGCGGTCGTAGAACTTGCTG
>JAXEXP010000052.1:0-27306 GCA_034113365.1 Candidatus Spyradocola sp. | reverse complement strand
CCTGGTAAGGTTCTTCGCGTTGCTTCGAATTAAACCACATGCTCCGCTGCTTGTGCGGGCCCCCGTCAATTCCTTTGAGTTTCAACCTTGCGGCCGTACTCCCCAGGCGGGATGCTTATTGCGTTAACTCCGGCACGGAAGGGGTCGATACCTCCCACACCTAGCATCCATCGTTTACGGCGTGGACTACCAGGGTATCTAATCCTGTTTGCTCCCCACGCTTTCGCGCCTCAACGTCAGTTACAGTCCAGAAAGCCGCCTTCGCCACTGGTGTTCCTCCTAATATCTACGCATTTCACCGCTACACTAGGAATTCCGCTTCCCTCTCCTGCACTCAAGCCAAGCAGTATTACAGGCAATTCCATCCTTGAAAGATGGGCTTTCACCTATAACTTACCCGGCCGTCTACGCGCCCTTTACGCCCAATAATTCCGGACAACGCTCGCCCCCTACGTATTACCGCGGCTGCTGGCACGTAGTTAGCCGGGGCTTCCTCCCGGGGTACCGTCACTTCCTTCGTCCCCCAGGACAGAGGTTTACAATCCGAAAACCTTCTTCCCTCACGCGGCGTTGCTGGGTAAGGCTTGCGCCCATTGCCCAATATTCCCCACTGCTGCCTCCCGTAGGAGTCTGGGCCGTGTCTCAGTCCCAGTGTGGCCGATCACCCTCTCAGGTCGGCTACCCATCGTCGACTTGGTGGGCCGTTACCCCGCCAACTATCTAATGGGACGCGAGCTCACCCTGCACCGGATTGCTCCTTTGACCTCTCTATCATGTGATAGCGTGGTCTTATGCGGTATTAGCACCTGTTTCCAAGTGTTATCCCCCTGTGCAGGACAGATTGCTCACGCGTTACTCACCCGTCCGCCGCTAAAAACAGCTCGTGCAAGCACTCCCTGTTCTCCGCTCGACTTGCATGTGTTAGGCACGCCGCCAGCGTTCGTCCTGAGCCAGGATCAAACTCTCAAATTTGATTCTATGCTCAGCGATCTCTCGCTTTGCGTTCTCTTGTCCGTATTGGAATCGACTTTTGTCAATTACCTTGTCATTCTTTATGTATCGTTTTCAAGGTTCGCATGCCGCAGGCGCTCAGGATTTCCAACCCGTCGCTGACGACGTTGTATATCATACCAAATGTCGTTTGCTTTGTCAACACTTTTTTTGAACTTTTTTCTGTTTTTCTGACATCTCGCCAAAAAGCCCACGATTTGGCGGTTTACAGCCTGTCAGCGCACTCTATGATGCCTCCGCCCAGGCAGACCTCCCCGTCATAGAGCACCACAGATTGTCCCGGCGTCACGGCGCGCTGCAATTCGTCAAACGTCACCACCGCCCGGTCGCCCTCCATGCGGACGCGGCACTTCTGGTCGCTCTGACGGTAGCGCACCTTCGCGGTGCAGTCGAACTCCTGCGCAGGCGCGTGTCCCGCGATGAACGTCATCTCCGACGCCTCCAGCCGGTCGCTCCACAGCCGCGGATCGTCCTCGCCCTGGCAGACGCGCAGTATGTTGTGCTCCATGTCCTTTTCCACCACGAACCAGCTGCGCCCGTCGCCCATGCCGCCGATGCCCAGCCCCCGGCGCTGCCCCAGCGTGTAATACATCAACCCGTCGTGCCGGCCCACCACGGTGCCGTCGGGCGCGACCATGTCCCCGGGCTGCGCGGGCAGAAACTGCTTCAAAAACTGCTTGAAATTGCGCTCGCCGATGAAGCACACGCCGGTGGAATCCTTCTTCTCCGCCGTCTCCAGCCCGTGCTCCCGCGCGATGCGGCGCACCTCCCCCTTGGTCATGCCGCCCACGGGAAACATCGCGTCGCGCAGCTGCTCCTGCGAGAGCATGTAGAGGAAGTAGGACTGATCCTTGTTGCCGTCCGCGCCGCGCAGCAGCTTCACCTCGCCGCCCGTCTTGTCCAACCGGCAGAAATGCCCCGTCGCCATCGCGTCCGCGCCGTTCTTCATCGCAAAGTCCAGAAACGCGCGGAACTTGATCTCGCGGTTGCACAGCACGTCGGGATTGGGCGTGCGCCCCCTGCGGTATTCCGAGAGGAAGTGCGAAAACACACGGTCCCAGTATTCCTTCGTGAAATTCACCGTGTAATAGGGGATCCCGATGCTGTCGCACACCGCGCGCACGTCCTCATAGTCCTGCGTCGCGGTGCACACGCCGTTGTCGTCCTTCTCCTCCCAGTTTTTCATGAAAACGCCCATTACGTCATAGCCCTGCTCCTTGAGAAGCAGGGCTGCAACGGACGAATCGACGCCGCCGGACATGCCGACGATGACTCGCTTTGCCATGTGCGGAAGTTCTCCTTTATGCGTTCGGTCGGTTTACTCGACAAAGGAACGGTAGATGCCCTGCGAATCCGACTCGTCGGTCAGCAGGCGATAGAGCACCTGTCCGCCCTCAAACTCCGTCTGCAGCAGCACCAGCCCCTTGCCGCTCTGGAAGAAGGCATAGCCGTCGTCGCACTGCAGCACGATGCAGTTCATCAGATCCATGCCGTTGGAAGAGCCGGAGTAGTTGACGGCGTACACCTTGCACGACCCCAGCATGCCGCGGAAGGTGGCGCCCACGGTGCACTCGGCGGGCAGCATGAGCACGTCCGAGCCCGACTCCTCAATGGAGGTGTAGCGCAGGTTGCCCGCGTCGTCCAGGTAGAAGCCGTACACGTCGCCCACCGGCGAATTGGTCTGCGGATTGTAGATGAACCGCCCGCAGAGCAGGTCCGGCCGCACGCTGGGCGCGCGTCCCGTCACCCACAGCGTCTGCTGCCCCTCCTCCTCCACCATCATCAGGCGGCCGTGCAGCGGCGCAAAGTCCTGAATGGCGTCCGTGGGCGCACTGCCCTCGACAAAGGGCGCCAGCGCCGGGTCGATGGTGGGCTCCGGGGTGGGCGTGGGTTCTTCCGACTCCGCAGCGGGCGCGTCGGTCTGCGGCACGGGCGTCGCCTTGGGCATCTCCACGGACTGCGTCGCAGCAGGCGTTGCAAAATCAATGCCCGCAAAGCCCTCGCCGCGGCCCATGATGGTCGTCAAATAGTAGAAGAACAGCGCCACGATGCCCAGGATCAGCAGCATCAGGATCGCCACGATCACCACCGCGGGGCGCAGGCCCTTCTTTTTCTTCTTGCTGTTCTTGTGATCCAGCGGATAGGTCACCGGATCCTCCTGCGGAGGGCGGCGCCCCTCCCTGCGCTGCGTGGCCGCACGGTTCCCCTCCGCCTTCTGGGGCCGGGGCGTGGGCGTGGGCGCGGCAGACCCGCCGCCCAGCAGCGCCGCGCGGAACTCGTCAATGGTCTGGAACCGGTCCTCGGCCCGAACCGCCATCGCGCGCAGGATCGCAGCTTCAGCATACGCCGGGATGCGGATGCCCAAACGCGACGGCGGCACCAGGCAGTCATTCTTCTGCCGCTCCAAGGATTCTGGCGGGATGCGGCCCGTCAGCGTGCGGTACATCGTCGCGCCCAGCGCGTAGATGTCCGTCCACGGGCCCTGACGCCCCCGCGAGCGGTACTGCTCCTCGGGCGCGTAGCCGGGCTTGAGGATCACCGACATGGACTGCTGCACGTTCATAGACTGCCGCGCCGCGCCAAAGTCGATCAGCGTCACCTGTCCCGAGGTGGTCAGGAAGATGTTGTCCGGGCTGATGTCGCGGTGCAGCAGTCCCGCCGCGTGCACCGTGCGCAGCGCGTCCATCACGGGCAGCAGAATGCCCAGCATCTTGTCAAAGGGCACGGGCTTGCCGCCGCTGCGCACCAGGTACTGCTTGAGCGTGATGCCCTCCAGATAGTTCATCACCAGGTACGCCGTGCCGTTTTCCGTGAAGAAATCGCGCACGCCCACGATGTTGGGCGAGCCGTCAAAGCGCGCCAGCGTGCGCGCCTCCTGCAGAAAGGACTCCAGCCCCTCGGTAAAGCGCTTGCCGCCCTCGCCCGAGTAGGGCGTGACCTGATTGGTGCCGGGCTGGCGCGACGCGCAGTCCTGCGGCAGGTACTCCTTGATGGCCAATTTGATGCCCAGCACCTGGTCGCGCGCGATGTAGGTCGTGCCAAAGCCGCCGTGCCCCAGGCCCCGGCCCACCAGATACTTGCCTGCCAGCACCGTTCCGGGCTTCAGATAGTGCGGCGCGGCAGCGGGCGTGCCTTCGCGGTACCCGCAAAAGGGACAGACCTGCGCCTGCCCCTTGTCCTGCATACACCCCAGACAGATAGAATGATCGTGCACCCGTCAAACACCGCCTTATCTTGCATTCACGGCGTTTCTCACGCCTGCTCGTCCTCCCAGGAAAACCGCTCCGAGCAAAGCGGCAGGAACAGCAGCGCCGTATCGCTGATCTCGATGCGGTCGTACGCGCTCAGCGCCGCCGGGGCGAGCAGCTCCTCGCCGTTGAGATAGATGATGGCCTTCCCCTCCCCGGGGATCAGGTGGAAGGCGCGATTGCGCGGATTGTAGGACAGTACGCCGTTGGTGTCGCGCGAAACGCCCACGTCGCCCTTTAAGCAGATGTCCATCGTCGACGACCGGCCGATGGTGTTGCGCTCGGAATGGATCTCATACGCCTTGCCGCGGTTGGGCCCCGCGACCTGCACCAGCCAGCCCACCGGCGGGTTGATGCCCGTCTGCTTCTCCACGCGCGCCACCGTCACGGGATCCTCGTCCACCGCGGGGGCCGGCGCGGAAACGGGCGCCGCAGCGGGAGCCGGAGCGGGCGCAGCGCCGCGGCGCGCAGGGGCCTGAATGGGCTGATCCTGGCCGTAATCCAGGTCATACGCCTGCGCGATGCGCTCGTCCACCGGGTCCTTTGCCACCGTGTACTCCTCCTGCACGTTCGACGCGCGCGCCGAGCAGTGCGGGCAGGTGCGGTACTTGGACGGGTCATAATAATGTCCGAATTCACAACGAACGTATTTCACTAAAACTCTCCCCTTTTACTCCCGTTCGGGCGCGTTTTCGCGCACCTCAAACAGGCAGCTCTCATCCACCAGATAGAACCGGTCGCCGCTGTACAGATCGGCCGCGTCGCCGTCGTTGAGCCGGTCGCCGTTCATCAGGAAGGTGCCGTTGCGCGAGTAGTTCTCCAGCGTAAAGCAGCCGCGCTCCTCGTCGAAGCGCACCGAGCAGTGCACCCGGCTGATCACCTTGCCCTGCGGGTCGAACACCAGCTGGCAGCGCTGTGGATCGCGCCCGAAGAACACCGTCTCGCCGTCCAGCGCGATCACCGCGCCCGCGTACGGCCCGCGCACGCCCACGATGTAGCCCTTTTCCTTCTCCGCGGCCTTACCGGGCAGGAACGCATCCAGCACGTTTCCACCCTCGGCGCGGCGCTTGACGATCATGTACACCAGCACCGCCACAAAGGCCACCGCCGCCAGGATAAAGATCACCAGCCAGACCGCGCCAAACCCGCTGTTCCTGGCGGGCGCCTGCGTAGGCAGGGGCGTTGCGGACGCCTCCGGGCTGACCGAAGGCGAGGGATCGGGCGTCGCGGTGGGGGCGGGGGTGTCCGTTGCGGTGGTCAGCGTGGCCATCTTGACGGAAACGCCCACGGTGCTCAGCGCCTCCAGCGCCTCCTCGATGCGGATCGCGCCGTTGATGCCCTCGGTGTCGTTCATCTTCATCGTGGCGATGCCCACCACGTAGCCGTTTTCATGCAGCAGCGGGCCGCCCGAGTTGCCCTGGTTGAGCGCCGCGTCGATCTGATAGTACAGCACGTCGTTCCACACCGACATCTTGCTGATGATGCCCTTGGTGGCGCTGACGTCCTCGGGATAGGAGGTGATGGTGTTGCTGATGTCGTTGGTGGGATAGCCCAGCGCAAACACCTCGTCGCCCATGCGGGCCATGTCCTCCGTGCCCAGCGGCAGCGGCTCCTCGTCGATGGGCGTTGCGAGCCGAAGCACCGCAATGTCCTTTTCCGGCACGGAAATGGCCACGTCGCACTTGATCTCCGTGTCCTTCCCGATCCAGATGTACACGCCCTGCGGGTTCTCGGAGATGACGTGGTAATTGGTCAGCAGATAGGTGATGGGCGCGCTCTGCCCCACGCCGAACGCGGAGCCAAAGGCGACCACCGTGCCGCCCTCGTCCTTGGTCGCCACGCGGAACACGGAGTTCTTGGCCTCGTCCGGCCCCAGCGTCTCCGCCTGCGCCGTGACCAGGCCCGTCAGCAGCAGCGCCGCGGCGAGCAGCAGCGCCGCAAAGGTCCTCAGTTTGCTCATTTTCTGCCCTCTTCCCCCTCTATCTGCCGTCGCAGTAGAGCAGTACGATGGTCACGTTGTCCTGTTTGCGCTTGGCCTTGGCCTTGACCGCCTCCAGCAGCGCGTCCTGCGCGCGGTAGGGCTCCGCCTTGTCCAGCACGTCCACGATCTCGCGCAGCGCGAGCGTCTTGAACAGCCCGTCGGAGCAGAGCAGCACGCGGTCGCCCGGGCGCAGCGCCACAGGCTCGATGTTGTAATCCACCTTTTCCAGCTTCTCAATGCCCACAAAGCTGGTCAGATGCGCGCGCTCGGGGTGATGCTGCGCCTCCTCCAGCGTCATCTGCCCCGCGTTGACCTTCTCCATCAGCTCGGTGAAGTAGTTGTGGTCGCGGTTGAGCTGATAGAGCTTGCCCTTGCGGTGCAGATAGATGTGGCTGTCGCCCACGGAGACAAAGCGCAGCCCGTCGGGCAGCACGGAGGCCGCGACCAGCGTCGTGCCCGCCATCACGCCCGTCTTGCCCTGAAATTCCTGATAGACCGCGCGGTTCGCCGCGTACACCGCGTCCACCAGCGCGTTGTTGTCCACGTCCTGCACGCCCAGATAAGCGCTCATGAACTGCACCGCACCCATCTGCGCGGCCTCGGCGCCGTTTTCCATGCCGCCCATGCCGTCGCATACCACGGCCATCACGCCGAACTTGTTCACCACCCGCTCCTCCTCAAGGGGCGTGATGGCAAAGGCGTCCTGCTGCTGGCCGCGCTGGCCGATGTCCTGCGCGTTGCCGATGCTCACGCGGATGTCGCCCACCATCGTGGAATTGCGCTCCGCGCCGTCCTCGGGCCGCACCAGATGCAGCTCCTTGCCCTCCTCGTTCGGCCAGACCGCGCGCTCCAGCGCCTCCGCCAGGGATTCATCGCCCGCCTCCTGCGCGGAGACCGTTTCCGGCTCGCTGTCCAGGGGGGTGAACTTGACCTGCCGTGCGCTCTCGCCCTCGGCGTCCGCGGAGATGCCCGCACGGTCGATGTCCTCGGGCTCCTCGTACTCCTCCGCCGCCTGCGCGGCGCCGCGCCTGCCGAGCACCGCATTGCAAATCATCAGCGCGATGCTGCCCACGATGCCGGCCGCCGCGATGATGAGCAAAATCAGAATTTCACTGGGCATAAAGGTCCTGCCTCCTTAAAATACGTACATAATGACCCTTTATATTATAGGCCATACGCCCCAAAAGTGCAACGATTAACGCCGCGCGCCCTCCGATGTTTTCAATTTTGCAACATCCTGCGCAATGCAGCGGGCCAGCTCCTCCACGCTGCGCCGCGCGTCCAGCACGACCACGCGCTCCGGCTCCTTCTCCGCGATGCACAGGAACCCCTCCGCCACGCGCCGGTCAAAGGCCTCGCCCGCGCTCTCCATGCGGTCGCGCTCCCCGCGCCCCGCGATGCGCGCCTGCGCCTCCTGCTGCGGCAGCGTCAGCAGATAGGTCCGGTCGGGCAGACAGCCCGCCACCGCCTCCGCGTTGATGCCGAGCACGCGCCCGGCGCCCAATTCCCGCCCATAGCCCTGATAGGCCACGGAGGAATCGATATACCGGTCGCACAGCACGTCCGCCCCGCGCTCCAGCGCAGGCAGGATCACCGTGCGCACGTGCTCCGCGCGCGCCGCCGCGTACAGATAGGCCTCCGTCACGTCGTCCATCACGCTGTCCCTGTCCAGCAGCAGCCCGCGGATGCGCTCTGCGATGGGGTTTCCGCCCGGCTCGCGCGTGACCACCACTTCCCGGCCCTGCGCCGCAAGCGCCGCGCGCAGCCGCTCGATCTGCGTGCTCTTGCCCGTGCCGTCCGTCCCCTCAAAGGTGATGAACCGCCCGCGCGCCTGCGTCAGCCCCAGGATGCGCCGGATGTCCTGCGCGCCCTGCACGATGAAGGTCGCGCCGCTCTCCTCCAGCTCCTGCCGCGAGCCAAAGCCCTGCAGCACGCCGATGGAGTCGATGCCGTTGGCCACCGCGCCCTCGATGTCAAACATCCGGTCGCCCACCATCACGGCGTTCCCGCCGCAGGCCTCCAGGATCGCGCGCACCATCGCGGGCTTGTCCTGCCGCTCGTCGGACAGGTTGGGCGTGACCAGCTTGTCCACGCAGCCGTCCAGCCCGGCGTCGCGCAGGATCACCCGGGTGAACTTCTCGGGCTTGCCCGTCGCGATGCCCACCTTCATCCCCGCCGCCTTGATCTCCCGGATCAGCTCCGGCATCCCGGGGTAGGGCGTGTATTCCAGCACGCCCACGTCGGCGTACCGCACGCGGTAGAGCCGCACGGCCTCCGTCGCGTCCGCGTCGTTCATTTCGTAATATTCCGTAAACGCCTGATGCAGCGGCGGCCCGATGAACCGGCGAATGCGCTCCATGTCGTCGTCGGGCAGACCCATGCCCCGCAGCGCGTACTGCACGGAGCGGATGACTCCCTCCGAGGTGTCCATCACCGTTCCGTCCAGATCAAAAATCACACAGTCGTATCTCCGGCTCATGTCCGCTCCCCTTCCGCCGCCTCTTTCTTCCATTATATACTAACGAGGCAGCCTTCACGTTTCATTCACACGATCCTACTTTTTTCAGGCGTTCCAGCCGCCGCTCGCCGCGCGGCTGCGCATCATTTCCAGCAGCCGGTCGCTGGGCTGCAGCAGCACGCGCTTCTGCTCCCCGTTTTCCCGGTAGATCACCTGCACGGTGCGCAGCTTCTTCGTGGGCAGCGCGCACTTCACCGTTGGCAGCGAACACGGCTTTTCCACCGCGCCCACCCGCTCGATGTCGCTCACATCCAGCGAGAACACGTTTTTCTCCCGGCTCCCCACCACGCGCGCCACGATCAGCTCGGTATCCATCAGCGTGTAGCGGTACTGCACCACGCGCTGCAAAAAGATGACGCACGCCCAAGCCGCCACCGCCGCCACTGCCAGCAGATCCACCCACGGCAGCCCCAGGCTGCTCAGCAGCCAGGAAAGCAGGCTGATGACGAACACGCCCGCCACGATCGCGGCGATGTAGAGCACCGTCTCCCAAGTCTTCCCCTCGGGGAATTTCACCGTCTCCTGGTACATCTCTGCCCGTCCTCCTTGACGTTGTTCCCCACCATTGTACTGCATCCGCGCCCGCCTTATCAACTCTTTTGTGATAACTTCCGATAAAGTTTGCCCCTCCCGCCGGAGCGCGTTTCCCCGCACGCCAGGGCTTCCAAAGCCGAAAACCCGCTCCCGATGCAGAAAAACCCGCGTACGGCAACGCCGTGCACGGATTTTCCAATCGGTTTGCAAAAGAGGAGCCTTTTTCTCATCACCGCCCCTATTCCACCCTCTCCTCCGGCAGTATGCGGAAGGCCACCTCGTGCCCGTCGAGCAGCAGCGACCTGCGCGCAAAGAACACCCTGCCCGCGCAGTCCGAGCGCAGGCGCTCGAGCACCTGCCCGCTGCACGGGTCGATGATGTCGGCCAGCACCGTCCCCTGCTCCACTGCGTCGCCCGGCGCGCACTGCCGCAGCATCAGCCCGCCCGCCGTGGAGAGCACGTTGTGCAGGCAGATTTCGCGGAACACCTCCTGCTGCTGCGCTGCGGGCGCGGCCTCGCCCCGGCACAGCCCCTTCGCGCGCAGAAAGCGCAGGATCGCCTCCACCGCCTGACGCGCGGTGGCGGGGTTGACGCTGTCCGTCTCGGGCGTGTAGAGCGAAAACGCCGCCGTTTCCCAGATCTGCCAGTTGTAGTTGAGCGTGGTGGTGTCGTAGGGCTGCGGATGGCGCACCAGCACATAGGGCAGCCCGAAGTCCAGCCCCTCCTGCGCCCGCTCGTAGCCCGTCTCCATCACGCGCACGTGCGGCAGATGGTCGCCGGGCAGGTAAAAGCTGGTCAGGTGTACGCCGTAGCGGTAGCCCTGTATGGCGGAGAATATGCGCGCGGCGATGCGCTGCGTCGTCTCGCCCTGCTCGTAGCCCGGGAACATGCGGTTGATGTCGGTGTTGTCCGCCGCCCAAAAGCGCCTGCCCACGTTCATGGAGAATTGATTGGCGCACGGCACCACCAGCAGGCCCGCCTCCTCGTCCAGCAGCCCCTCCAGCTCCAGCCGCTCCAGCTCCCGGATCAGCAGCGAGCAGACGTACATCTGCTGGATCTCGTTGCCGCGCAGCGCGCCCACCACCGCCAGGCTCTTCTCGCCCGGCCTGCCAAAAAACCAGCCCTTGACCGGCAGCGAGGGCCGGTAGGGCGCGTCCACCCGGAACAATACCTCTTCTCTCATACTCCGCCTCCCAGTATCCGCGCGATCAGCGAACCCTCGTACACCACCGGGTACTCCCGCAGCGTAAAAAGCAGCCCCGACGCCGGGCTGACCAGCCGCTGGCACACCTCGCCCGTCAGCGGGTCCACCACCGCGCCCAGCTCCTGCCCGCGCTCGACGTGCGCCGCATGCGCCACCGCCGGGATGAAGATGCCCGCAGCGCCCGCGTTTACAAAAGAAACGTGCCCGTCGCTGCTGACGATGGGCGGTGCGACCGGCATCACCGGCGCGTTCCACATGCCCAGGCTCGCCATCAGCGACAGCAGCCCCGTGAGCAGCTGCTCGCCGTAGGAACGAGTCAGCCGCATGCCGATGCCCATCTCCACCACCAGCGTGGGCGTGCCCACGGCGTTGAGGCTGTGCGCCAGCGTGGATTCCAGCACCGTCGCCGCCGCGTGCACCCACACCAGATCCATGTTCAGCCGCGCGGCCAGCGGCAGCAGCTGCTGCGCCGTGTTCTCGTTGACGCGCACCTGCGGGATCTCGCGCAGATAGATGTTGCTGGCATGGATGTCCACGCAGGCGTCCGCGCCCTTCATGTCCTCGATGATGCGCGCCGCGACGTATTCCGACATCGAGCCGCTCTCGCTCCCCGGAAACGTGCGGTTCATGTCCAGGTCGCACAGCGGGATGCCGCGCGTCATGGTGCTGATGCCCAGCGGATTGAGCGCCGGATAGATGTCCACCGTGCCGCACAGCGCCTCGGGGTGCTCGCACAGCACGCGCGCCAGCCTCCAGCACACGTACTGCCCCTCCAGCTCGTCCCCGTGCGTGCCCGTGACCACGCACAGCCGCTTTCCGCCGCTGCCAAACCGGTTCTTCCGGATCGACAGCGCCTCCCCCACCGCCAAGGGGACCTGTACCACCTGCTCGATCATCGATCTTCTCCTCCTCCGCGCCCGATCGCGCGGTTCATTCGTTGCTGCACACCAATCATGCCCTCCGGCATCACAAAAGCAATCATGTGCCGGTATTCCCGTATCCCGGCGCGATCCTATTGCTGCATTATCCTGATTTCTACCCTAGTCAAAACTCCCAAGGAAAGCGAAGTTTCCGCTCATAGGCTTTCCTGCCCCTCGCTCGAAGCGGGGTTCATTTGACATAAAAACGCCCCTCCCGCCCGTGCGGCGGAAAGGGCCTGCGCCGTTTCCTCCTCCGCCCCGTTGCGGGATCTCCTTTACTGCTGACGGCTCACGCGCATGAACACCGTCTGCCGCTGCTCGGTTCTGCCCAGAAACACGCCGCGCTCGATGGGGCAGTCGCCAAAGTCCCTGCCCACGCCAAAGCGCAGGTAGCCCTCGTCCGTCCACCGCCCCCGCGTCGGGTCGACGCCCGTCCAGCGCCCGTCCAGCCACACCTCGCACCACGCGTGGCTCGCGCCCTCGCCCTCGGGCAGGCCGTTGACGTACCGCACGCCCAGCCCCGCCAGCCGCGCCAGCGCAAGGTACACGTGCGCAAAGTCCTGGCACACGCCCCGCCCGGAGGCAAAGGCCTGCGCCGCGGTCGTGGCCACGCCCGTCTCGCCGGGGGCATAGGTCATGCGCTCCCGCACCGCCTGCGCAAGCGCCCACACGCGCTGCCCCGGCGCCTCCGGCAGCCCCAGCGCCCGCAGATACTCGCCCATCTCCGGGCTGGGCGCCGTGTACGCCGAGGGAAAGCGATACACCGGCAGGCAGGGCTCCTGCGCGCGACGGCTCGCATCCAGCCGCGCCGTGCCCCGCACCGTGTAGCGGAACCTCTCGTGCGACTGCTCCACCCGGCCGATCTGCAGCAGGTTGCCAAAGCCGTCCCGCTGCAGCGCATAGGGCACGCCCGGCTCCAGCAGAAGCGTCACGTCCAGTATCTCCTGCCCCGGAAAGCCGGGCGGGATGCACCGCAGCACAAACGCATGCCCCGTCACCGGCTCCCCGAATTCCAGCAGGATGTCGTATTCAAAGCACAGCGTCCGGCTCATACGCGGAGCAGCCCTTCCACGCTGGCCAGCAGCAGGCCGCGCTCCACCGCTTCGCCTGCCGCCGCGCGCTCGATGACCTCCAGCGCCTCCGCTTCCGGTGCAAGGTCGGTCCTGCGCAGCCGCGCCAGCAGCTTGAGCAGCTCGCGCTCCAGCCGGGGCAGCTGCCAGTCCAGCCGCAGCATCAGGCTGATGCGCTCCACCAGGCTGCCCACCTTGGTGATGTTGCGCGTCGTCTCGGCCTCCACCGAGTCGTCAAAGCTGCCGCGGAAGGCCATGATGTCGTCCATCACCCATTGCAGCTCCACCAGGGGCGCCTCGCTGCTCTCCGCCATGCCCAGCGCCATGTGCGCCATCTGCAGGTAGGCCAGCGTGGGCGAGGTGATGGTCTCGCGCAGCACCATACCGTTGCCCAGCATGGCCTCCACGCTGCCGCGCACGGAGCAGGCCGAATCCTTGTCGAATAAATACCCCCGGAAGAACGCCTCCTCCCCGCCGTACGCACAGTCCACGCCCATCCTCCGGCAGAAGGCGGCGTAATCCACCGTCTCCCCGTCGATGTGCTTGTCGTACAGTTTCATCAGGATCTGCAGCGTGGTGTACACGCGCTCGGCATACCGCCCCAGCCAATACAGGCGGTTCTGTTTGCTCAGTGTGACAGGATCCATGTGTCCTTAAAGCCTCCTCCCTGCGACGAATTGACGATAAAGCTGTCCGGGTTGCGCGAGAAGCGCGTCAGCCCGCTGGGCCACACCACGGTCTCCTCCGCGCCCGTGAGCACGAACGCGCGAAGATCCGCCTTGCGCTCCACCTGCCCCTCGCCCTCCACGATGGGCAGGTCCTGAAAGTCCACCACCTCCTGCGCGATGAACCTGCGCGGCTGTGCCAGCACCAGATTGCGCAGATCGGCCAGCTGCCCCTGCGTCAGCCGGTCGCCGAACACCACGCCGTAGCCGCCCGCCTCCGCCACGTCCTTGACGACCAGCGTGTCCATGTGCTCCAGCACGTACTTGCGGTCCTCCTCGTAGAAGGGCAGATAGGTCGGCGCGTTGCACAGCACCGGCTCCTCGCCCAGATAATACTTGATCATCCGGGGCACAAAGTAATAGATGCCCTTGTCGTCCGCCACGCCGTTGCCAAACGCGTTGAGCACGCCCACGTTGCCCGCTCGGTACGCCGCCATCAGGTTGGGGATGCCGATGAGCGACTGCGCCTCAAACGCCAGCGGATCCATGTACTCGTCCGACACCCTGCGGTAGATCGCGCCCACCCGCCGGTCGCCCCCGGTGGCGCGGTAGTACAGCGCGCTGTCCCGCACGTACAGATCCCCCGCCTCAGCCAGCACCGCCTCCGACATCTCCGCCAGGTACGAGTGCTCGAAATACGCCGCATTGTACCGCCCCGGCGTGAACACCACGTTGATGCCGCCGGCATTGACGCTGTCCATGGTGCGCCGCAGCAGCTCCCCGTAGTTGCGGTTGTCCACCACGCCGTTGTGCCGGAAGGTCTCCGGGCTGCACCTGCGGCACAGCTCCCGCGCGATCAGCGGATAGGACGCGCCCGACGGGATGCGCAGGTTGTCCTCCAGCACGTACCACACCCCGTCCTTGCCCTTGACCAGATCAATGCCCGAGATGTGGCTGTACACCCCCTTGACGGGCACAATGCCCTCGCACTGCGGCAGATACCCCGGCGAACGGTACACGAAGTCCTCCGGCACCACGCCGTCGGCGATGATTCGCTTTTCCCCGTACACGTCCCGCAGAAACAGGTTCAGCGCGCGCACCCGCTGCGAAAGCCCGCGCTCCAGCTGCGCCCACTCCCGCGCCTCGATGACGCGCGGGATCGCGTCGAACGGAAACAGCCTCTCTTCAAACGTCCCGTTCTTGTATATCCCAAATTTCACGCCGTACCGCGCCAGCTGCTGATTGATCCGCCCCTCATGCCGGACTAAATCATCCATCCGCCTCTCCTCCTTGCGAAAAAAAAGCATGGCGCCGATGCCGCTAGGGCACCGTTGCCATGCTTTTTTGATGTTCCCATTATAGCGGCATTCCCCGCCCCTGTCAACCGCCCCACCCCGCCCTCCTCCAAACCTTACCCGAATTTGACGAATCCTGTCCTTCCCCCAATTCCGTATTGCGGTCATCTCTGTTTTGTCCAAAACTGATTCTCACCGGGAATGCCGCTTGAAGCGACTCTGCGTTGATGTTATAATGAAGTGCAAGGATATGCAAAGGATTTCGGGAGGGAGCTTTACGATGTCAACCGTTTTACTCACCGGCGGAACCGGCTTTATCGGCTCACACACTGCAGTGGAATTGCTGAACAAGGGGCACGATGTGATCCTTGCGGACAATCTATACAACAGCGTTTCTTCTGTGGTCGACCGCATCGCATCGATCACGGGCAAGCGCCCGCTCTTCTACCAGGCGGATGTGCGCGACAAAGCCGCGCTACGGGAGATCTTCGCGGCGCATACCATCGATGCGGTCATTCATTTTGCTGGGTATAAGGCGGTCGGCGAATCCGTTCAGCTTCCCGTCGCCTATTACAGCAACAACCTGGAAACCGTTCTGTCCGTGCTCGAGGTCATGCAGGCGTATGGCTGCAAACGCATGATTTTCAGCTCTTCTGCCACGGTTTACGGAAGGTCGGAGAGAATTCCCTTTACGGAGACCGACCCCGGTCTGGGAAGCACCAATCCGTACGGCTGGACCAAGTGCATGATCGAGCAGATCCTCAAAGACGTTTCCTTTGCCGATCCCACGCTGTCCGTGGTGATCCTTCGCTACTTCAATCCCATCGGCGCGCATGAATCCGGCCTGATCGGCGAAAAGCCCAACGGGATCCCGAACAATCTGATGCCGTACATCACCCAGGTCGCCGCGGGCATTCGCGACCATCTGCAGGTATTTGGCAACGATTATCCCACTCCCGACGGGACCGGCGTGCGCGACTACATCCACGTGGTCGACCTGGCCCGGGGACACGTCGCGGCGCTTCAATACAGCTTGCAGCATAGCGGTTGTGAAATCTTCAATCTCGGGACCGGCCGTGGATACAGCGTGCTGGATCTGGTCCAAGCATTCGAAAACGCCACCGGGGTCAAGATCCCCTACGAGATCGCAGCGCGCCGGCCGGGCGACATCGCCGTCTGTTATGCCGCAACGGACAAGGCCGAAAAAATGCTGGGCTGGCGGGCCGAAAAGAGCCTGACCGACATGTGCCGCGATTCGTGGCGTTGGCAGCAGAGCGAATGGGCAAAAGGCTGATCCGCGCCAAGGCAGGTTCGCCCGCTTTCCGCCGCTGCCCCTGCCGGACAGCCCCCATCCCACCCGACAAAGAAAATGCGTTTTCCGCCTGGCGCCAAAAAAGCTAACCCCTCGCCGAAAATGCGGTTGTCCGTAACACAGTAACTCCACATATTTTTTATTGAGCCTGTCCGAAAGGACAAAAAAGAGCGCCGCTTCGTCAGTCTTGACAGGACGGCGCTCTTTCACGCTCAACACAGCGATCAATGGTTCATACAGAGTGCTTCTTCCTCTGCGGTTGCAGCACGCACTTCCATTCCTTCTTCCCAAACAAGAATTGAGTTCTCCGGATCATCTTTGATTCCGAGGTAAACTTTAGTTACAGGAGCAAGTGATTCCTCATTCAACCACGCAAATGCACTTTCCGGGTCAAAACCGACGCTGCCTGTACCGATCCTATGTGGGTTATTTGTTTTCTTTGCCAGAATGGATCTATAGGTTGAAATATAGCCGTAACCGTCGCTTCCGACTTCTACTGCGGTGCTGAAATAATTCAAATCATACAAATCATAATAGGAGATATGAATCATTCCATCGGAAGTCTGATACACATCCATCACAACAATGTCATCCTTCCCCATCGGAACGCATTTCCATTCTCTCAAAACGGCGTTCGCTATGAGAAGCATTGCAATAACAATCGCAATGCCAAGACCGATCCATAGAGATTTCTTTCTCTCATGATTCCACTTTTTCCGAATAGGGATCAATGGTTCTGCTTCTTTCACCATTTCGCAAGGCTCTGGCAGTGAACCCAGATCATCCAGTATTTTCCTGCATTCTGCACAACCGGCGCAGTGCTTTTCCACTGCATTGCGGCTCTCGGGACTGCATACATCATCGTGATACAGCGGAAGCAGATCACGGATCAAACCACAGGGATAATTCATTTGAAATCCTCCTTTATTTTCAGCCTTGCACGATGGTAGGTCACCCGTGCCCAATTCTCAGTTTTTCCAAACAGCAGACCGATTTCCCGAAAAGACAATTCCCCGAGTACGCGCAGTGAAAACACCTCCTTATATGGTTCCTGCAGTTTGTGCAGCGCTTGGTGAATCTGGAATGCAGATTCTTTATTTAGCATCATTTCCTCTAAGGAGCTGGTAAGCGCCTCCTCCTTTTCCGGCTCCTTATGTTTTTTCAGGTAGGATCGGTACGTGTTTTTTGCGATTTGACAAAGCCACACATAGAGCTTGCATTGTCCTTGAAAAGAATCCAATGATTTGAGTGCTTTGAAAAATGTCTCTTGCGTTATTTATTCGGCGAGGGTTGGATCCCGACTCAAGGCCAATATGTATTTATAGACATCCTGAAAATAAAGAGAATATATCTCCTGATAATCTTCCACTATCTCACCTCCTTTGCCTATATGACTTGAGAAACTGCATTTCGTTACAGGGAAAACAAAACTTATGGCGCACTTCTCTGCGGAGCAAAGTCCGTACGTGTGTTCAGGAAAGTCAAACGCCCCGGACAGCTGTGTGTCCGGGGCGTTTTGCGTTACTGCGTTCCAAACAAGGGCTGCCTCCCTTGCGCCACTTTGCGGCTATCATTCTGCAGAATGAACTGTCTTTCAAACAACGTTCCAAGAGGGGGTTTTTGTATGTCTGGAGTTTCGGCTCGTATCAAACGCTTCAGAAAAACGCGAAATCCCAATCCGTCACTATTCGCCGTACAGGAATTCCTTGAGCTTCTCCTCATTCTCGTCATAGTCAATGGCCAGCACCGCCTTGCCGTTCTTTGTGGCGTAAGACCAGGTGCCGTCAAAGGGGATGCGCGCATAGGCGATGTCCAGCGAATCGGCCTGCAGCACCTCCATGCCCAGCGTGATGATCTCACCGGTGTCCATGTTGGTGCGGATGTTGCCCAGCGCAAAGTTGATGAAGTTGAGATAGGTGGAGGCACTTCCCTCCGCCCGCAGCTTGTTGTAGGCCGCGAGTATGATGTCGCGCTGACGCCGGACGCGGCCGAAGTCGCCGTCACCCGTGCGGCGGTTCCTTGCATGGATCAGCGCCATTTCACCCGTCAGGTGGGTCATCCCCGCCTTGAGGCTGCTGTCAATGTAGGCGGCTTCCTTTTCCGTCAGCTCCATGTCCAGACCGCCCAGCATGTCGACGCAGTCCTTAAACTCGTCAAATCCCGTGATGACGTAATTCTGAATGTCCAAATGGAACATGTCATTGAGCGTGTTGATGAGCAGACCCGCTCCCCCGAACGAATACGCGGCGTTGATGCGGTTCCAGCCGTGTCCGTCGATGTGCGTCCAGGTGTCGCGCATGATGGACACCATCTTGACGCTGTTCTTTTCGCGGTTGTAGGAGACCAGTATACAGCTGTCCGATCTGGTGGACTGGTTCCATTCCAGCCCCGTGTCCTGTCCGATGAACAGTATGTTGATCACATTCTCGTCAATGGGCACCACCTCATAGATGGGCGCCTGCTCGACGTCCTCGCCATTCAGATCGACGTCATAGTCCTCGCCGATGTCGTCGGGCGTGCCGTCGACAAGCTCCAGCGTCTCATCCTCCTTGGGTGCTGCCGACACAATATCCGGCTTTTCCACGGGCTTATCTTCCGTATAGGTCCTGTGCAGTATGCTGTAAACAAAGGCTGCACCCGCGCCCGCGACCAATGCGATGACGCAGATCACACAGATGACCGCTATCCATACTTTCTTCATTCTTATCTCCTCACTGCCTGTCCTGCGCTTGCTGTATTCGGACATCATTTTAGCAGATTGCCTATATGATTTCAACAGAAAACCGTTTTTGCATTCTCCGTTTCTCACCCAAACGATGCCCCGCCAGCAGAACGCAGCAAACCATTTCGTTCACAGGCAAGGCTCCATCCCGTGCCCCTTCGATGTTTTTCATTCAAAATATGCGGATCGAACGCGATGCTGCCGTTCCATCCGCATATTGTTCTTTCGCTACTTTTTCCGGTTCCAGGCGTGCTTGCGCAGGCGCTGCAGCAGGGTGCGGCGCTTGGGCTCGGCGGTCTGCGCGGCCAGCGCCGCGTCCCGGATGGCCTGCTGCATCAGCAGCTCCTGCGCGCAGACGGGCTCGCCGTCGCCGTGCCGCCTGCGGTAGCTGCCGTCGGGCTGCAGCTCGCGCGCCTTTGCGGTGTCGCGCAGCGCCGCGTCCACGATGCTGTGCAGCCGCTGCCGCACCTCGGGCGCGTCGATGGGGCAGGCGATCTCCACGCGCCGCTCGGTGTTGCGCGTCATGAAGTCCGCAGACGAGATGTACATCTTCTCCTGATCGCCCCTGCCGAAGCAGTAGATGCGCGAGTGCTCCAAATACCGCCCCACGATGCTGATGACGTGGATGTTGTCGGTCTTGCCGGGCACGCCGGGGCGGATGCAGCAGATGCCGCGGATGATCATGTCCACGCACACGCCCGCCTGCGAGGCCTGCATCAGCTTCTGAAGGATGTCCGCGTCGGTCAGCGAGTTGAACTTGAGCAGCATGTACCCGTTCGGTCCCAGCTCGATCTGCTCGTCCATCAGCTCCAGTATGCGGTTTTTCAGCCCGTAGGGCGCCACCAGCAGGCGATGGTAGTCGCCCGAAAGGTTGCCCAGCGCCATGTTCTTGAAGAACTCCACCGCGTCCGCGCCGATGCTCTCCGACGCGGTCACCAGCGACACGTCCGTATACTGCCTGGCGGTCTTTTCATTATAGTTGCCCGTGCCCACTTGCGTGATGTGGCGCAGCACGCCCCGCTCGCAGCGCGTGATCAGGCAGATCTTGGAGTGCACCTTGTAGTCCTCAAAGCCGTAGATGACCTTGCAGCCCGCCTCCTCCAGCCGCTCCGACCAGTCGATGTTGTTCTGCTCGTCAAAGCGCGCGCGCAGCTCGATGAGGACGGTGACGTCCTTGCCGTTCTCGGCCGCCGCGCACAGGTACTCCACCAGCTTGGCCTTGCGCGCCAGACGGTAGATGGTGATGCGGATGCTCACCACGTCGGGCGCATGCGCCGCCTCGCGCACCATCTGCAAAAACGGCTCCATCGACTCAAAGGGGTAGCTGAGCAGAATGTCCCGCTTGCTCGCTGCCTGCAGCAGACTCTGCCCCGGGCGCAGCATCGCGGGCTGCTGCGGCTCAAAGGGCGGGTCGGACAGCGCGGCGCGCTGCTCGGGCGGCAGCAGCTCGCCCAGCCCAAAGCCGTAGCTCAGATCCAGCGGCGCGCGGCGCGACAGGAAGATCTGCTCGTCCTCCACCGCGAACCGCGTGCGGAAGTATTCCGTGAAATGCTTGCTGATGGGCCGGGACAGCTCCACGCGCACCACGCACAGCCGGCTCCTGCGGCGCAGCAGCTTCTCCATCTTGGCGCGCACGTCCACCTCGTGCCCGCCCTGCGGGTCGAAGGGCTCGTCGTCCAGATTGATGTCCGCGTTGCGCGTCACGCAGAAGATCACGCGCTCCAGCACGTCGTACATCTCAAACACCGTGCCCGCGTAAGCTTGCAGCAGCTCCTCAATGAGCACATACCGCCCCTGCCCCTCGGGCAGCGTCACCACGCGCGGCAGCGACGCGGGCACCGGGATCAGCCCCAGCAGCTCGCTCTTCTTGTGCCCCAGCAGCACGCCCACGTGCAGCACCTTGCTGCCCAGATGCGGAAAGGGATGGTGGCTGTCCACAATCTGCGGCGAGAGCACGGGCTGCACGCTCAGCTTGAAGTACTGCTTGAGGTACTTCTGCTCCGCAGGCGACAGCGCGTCCATCGAGGCATGGCTCAGGCCATGCTTTTCCAGCTTGCGCTCCACGTCGGCAAAGACCTGGTCGCGCTTTTCGTACAGCGGCGCCGTAGCCGCGTAGATGGCGCGCAGCTGCTCCTGCGCGGACATGCCGGATTTGCTGTCCACGCCCTTTTTATCCACCGCCGCGATGTCGCCCAGGCTGCCCACGCGGATCATATAGAATTCATCCAGGTTGCTGGTAAAGATCGAGATAAATTTCATCCGCTCCAACAGCGGCACGGTCTCGTCCTGGGCCTCCGCCAGAACGCGCGCATTGAACTGAAGCCAGGAAAGCTCCCTGTTTTGGGTGAATCCCTGCTCCCAGAGCGCTTCTGCCACGACGCACAACTCCTCTCAGCTTGGCTGATTTTGTCTTCATTATACTTGATTGTACCACACAACTCAATCAAGAGCACTGTTAATTTTTACGTTGAACGCAAAAATCCGTTTTTTTCAAAAAAACCTCTTCACTTTTTCCGCCGGATGGCCTATTATAAAGTATAAAATCATTTGCCCAAAGGGAGGTTTAACAGATGAAGATCGGTATGCTCACCAGCGGCGGCGACTGCCAGGGCCTCAACGCGGCCATCCGCGGCGTGGCAAAGGCGCTGTACAACGAGTTTGGAAAGACCGTAACGCTCTACGGCATCCGCGACGGCTACCGCGGCCTGATCGAGGGCGACTATCACCCCATGGCCCCGGAGGACTTCTCGGACATCCTCACGCGCGGCGGCACCATCCTCGGTACGTCCCGCCAGCCCTTCAAGCTCATGCAGCAGGCCGACGAGAACGACGAGACCAAGCTGGAGAAGATGCTGGCCACCTGCAAGCGCGCCGGCTTTGACTGCCTGGTCATCCTCGGCGGCAACGGCACCCACAAGACCGCCAACCTGCTCAGCGAGCACGGCGTCAACGTCGTGACGCTGCCCAAGACCATCGACAACGACCTCTGGGGCACGCAGATGACCTTCGGCTTCCAGTCCGCCGTGGACATCGCCACCCAGGTCATCGACTGCATCCACTCCACCGCCTTCTCCCACAGCCGCGTGTTCATCGTGGAGGTCATGGGCCACAAGGCGGGCTGGCTGACGCTGCACGCGGGCATCGCCTCGGGCGCGGACGTCATCATCATCCCCGAGATTCCCTACTCCGCCAAGGCCGTCGCCGCCGCCATTGAAAAGCGCAACAAGAGCGGCAAGCGCTTCTCCATCATCGCCGTGGCCGAGGGCGCCATCAGCAAAGAAGAGGCCAAGATGAGCAAGAAGGAATTCAAGGCCGCGCGCGCCGCGATGACCTATCCCTCCATCTCCTACCGCCTCGCGGCCGAGCTGCAGCAGATCACCGGTCAGGAGATCCGCGTCACCATCCCCGGCCACTTCCAGCGCGGCGGTCAGCCCTGCCCCTACGACCGCCTGCTGTGCACCCGCCTGGGCGTCGCCGCAGCCTCCCTCATCAAGGAGGGCAAGTTCGGCAACATGGTCGCCGTGCAGAACGATCAGATCGTCCCCGTTCCCCTCAAGGACGTCGCCGGCAAGCTCAAGCTCGTGCCCCCGGACTGCGAGCTGGTGCGCACCGCCCGCGAAATGGGCCTCTCCATGGGCGATTGATCGCACAAATCCAAACAAAAAAGTATCGCGGAACATCCCATTCCGCGGTACTTTTTTGCTATATTGTGCGTCTGCACCCTTCAGTCGGCCGAAGGCCGACACCTCCCCACTGCGCACCGAACCAGCCGTTCCGGCTGCTCCGGTGTTCCGGTCGGCTTATTTGTCAGAAACTGTCCACCGGACTGTTACTGACAAAACACTCGACCTCCGGGTAAACCTCAAGGGGAGCCCGAACCCGTCACCCGGGCGTTGTGCTCCAGCCGCAGCCTTTGCTTACGCCAGCAGACTTCCGCCGCCGTCCAGACGCAGCGTGGAGCCCGTCAGGTACAGCGTCGGGTACGCCGCGATGAAGCACGCCATCTCGGCGCAGTCGCTGGGCATGCCGTTGATGCCGTAGTAGCGCGGCCGCGCGCTACGATCCACATTCTTCATGGAATGCCACCACGCAGACTCGTCGTTGGGGTCCTGACCCGTCTTGAACTCGATCTGGACGCCGCCGGGCGCGATCGCGTTGACGGAGATGCCGTAGGGCAGGAACTCCACCGCCGCCTCGCGGTAGAGCATCTTGAGGCACGCCTTGCTCATGGAATAGCAGGGGTCAGCCGTAAACGGCCGCTTGCCGTGCACCGAGGTCACCACGATCACGCGGGCGTGCTCGCTCTTTTTCAGGTACGGCAGCGTGTACTGGAACATCAGCATCGCCGCGCGCACATTGACCGTCAGCTCGCGCGTATAGTGCGTCATGTCGCGCTGCTCCAGCAGCGAGTCGTTGCACTGCAGCGCCGCGTTGTTGACATAAATATCGATGCCGCCAAACGCCTTGACGGTCTCGTCCACCAGCTTACGGCAGCCCTCGGGCGTGCCCACGTCGGACTGGATCAGTATCGCGTCGGTGTACTTTTTCAGCTCCTCGAGGGTCTCCGCAGCCATGCCCGCGTTGGAGTTGCAGCCGATGGCGACCTTCGCACCCTCTTTTGCGAATTTCAGCGCGATGCCCTTGCCGATCCCCTTGCCGCCGCCGGTGATCAGGGCGATGCGCCCATCAAGCATACCCATGTTCAAACCTCGCTTTCGAATCGCCGTCAAAGTAGTAGCCCACAAAGCCGCCGTCCACGCGCAGCGTCGCGCCGTTGATGTAGCTGGCCTCGTCCGAGCACAGGTAGAGAGCCGGGTTCACGATCTCCTCGATGGTACCGGCCGCGCCGCGCGGGATCTTGGTGTCCATCGTGTAGTACAGGCTGTTCTTGGAGGCGTCCATGCGCTCCTCGTCGCCCTCCAGCGGGCCGACCTCCAGCACATTGCAGCGGAACAGCCCCTCCAGGCGGCCGTAATCCTGCGCCGCCTCGCGCATCAGCATGTTGCTGCCCGACGCGCACACCGACAGCATCAGCTTGCAGCCGTTGGGCTTCTCGTCGTGATAGCTCACCACGCTCAGGAACGTACCCTTGCCCCGCGGCCCCATCACGCGCATCACCGCGCGGCAGGCGCAGAAGTTCGCGCCCAGCCCCAGCGCCAGCTGCTCGTCCCAGAACTCCACCGGGCAGTGCTCGATGTCCATGTCGGGCGAATCGGGCTGCACGAACACATAGGTGTCGATGTCCTCGTTCTCCCTGACGGTCTTTCTTGCGATCTCGTCGTCAATGGGCATGGGATAGCACGGCGCGGTCAGCCCCTCGGGCGCCTTTTCCACGCCGGAGAGCACCAGACGCG
This sequence comes from Candidatus Spyradocola sp., assembly GCA_034113365.1. Lineage (GTDB taxonomy): Bacteria > Bacillota > Clostridia > Christensenellales > UBA1750 > Spyradocola. Next base: position 3,472 of record JAXEXP010000052.1, on the reverse strand, counting down.
CCCCTTCCGCGGCAAACGCCGCCGCCAGGGCCTGTCCGATGGGCTCCCCCGCCCCCACGATCCAGACCACGCGGTCCTTGAATCGCTCTTTCATTGAGTCTTTTCCTCCCTCTGTTTTGTGTATATGGATAAATGACTGTGCTCAGTCAAAGATCCCTTCCGGATTGTACGTCACCATCGTCGTGCGGATGCGCACCACATGGCGATCGGGATGTCCCGGCAAGCCGTGCGGCAGCACCTCGGTCTTTGCCGTGCCGTCCATCAGCTGCTCCATCGCCAGGACCGCGTTGGGAAGCACGTCGTCGTCCAGCGGCTCGCCCAGCTTGCGGAAGTCGTGATGCCCGTTGTACACCGCGTCGTACCGCTCGCCCTTCATGTCAAGTATGCGCTTGAGCGCGCGGTGCGCCGTCTCAATGGAGATGAACTGCTTCGTCCCCCGCTCGGACGCCAGCCCGAGGTTGCAGTTGCAGGCGTCGCCGCAGAACAGGATCCGCGTCTCCTCGTCGAGGAACACCATACAGCCCGGCGTGTGCCCGGGTGCGTCATACGCCGTCACCTTCCGCCCGCCCAGATCGAACCCCTGCCCGTCGTGCATCGGCAGCACCTTGGGCACGTTCTCGAACGGCTGAATGTCCTCCGCGTTGTCGTAGGGGTAGTTCTTCTCCGGGTTGTCAAACGGATTCTCCGCCGCCGGCCGCGTGGCGATCCAGTTCGCGTAGAAATGGCGCATCTCCATCGTCTCCGGGAACGCGAACATGCCCTCGTCCTTCGGACTCATGTAGAATTCCTCAAACCAGCCGCTGCCGCCGGTGTGGTCGCCGTGGCCGTGGCTCATCGCCACAATCTGCGGCTTGTCGGTCAGCTCCTCGATCTTGCCCCGGATGTTGCCGATGCCGATACCGGTGTCGATCACCAGCGCCTTCTCATCGCCCTCCAGCACGAACACGCTCGCGCAGTCGAACTCGTCGATCTCCCACGTCCGCGGGCGGAATTCCACGCAAGGGTAATTCAATTTCTTCATGAACAATTCCTTCTGCATCCGTCAAAAAGTATCCGCGAAACCTGCCGCCTTGAGATTGTCCGCCGCGCGCTTCATCGCCGCGTACACGTCCTCCCCGCGGAAGTCGCTGACCTCCAGTATGAAGTACTCGTTCCCGCACTCGATGGCCTTGTCGCAGAACTTCTTGATGTTGATGTTGCCGTCGCCCAGCGGGCAGCCGAGGATGATCTCCTCCAGCGGCGTGCGCCTGCCATTGACGTGCATGGGCTTTGCCGCGATCTTCACGTCCTCAAAGTGGATCAGCGGCACGCGCCCGCGGATGCTCTCCAGCACGTCCTGCAGGTCCAGCCCCGCATGCACCGCGCCCAGCACGCAGAACTCAAACGCCAGGTCCGGGCACTTCTCCACTTCCCACTCAAAATAGCTCTTGCCATTGATCTTGGCAAACTCCGCGTCGTGGTCATGCGCGCACATCACGATGCCGTGCTCGCGGCACTTCTTCGCCAGCGCCTGCGTCCGCTCCAGATACGTTTCCAGCTTCTCCCAAGTGTCCAGCTGCACGGTAGGCATGCCGGCGTAGCGCACATACCGGCACTCCAGCTGCCCGCAGTAGTCCACCACGCGGTCAAAATCCTCCTCCAGCCGCAGCGGCGTGTGCCGGAACATCGGCGGCATGCCGCTGTCCACGCCTCCCGTGTAGTTGACGGACAGCGCCGCCGTCTCCATCCCCAGCTCCCTGCGCGCGCGCACGAAGCCGTCCACCAGCTGCTGATTGCACTCAAAGTGCCCGGAGATCTCCGCCGCGTTGTAGCCGATGGCCTTGGCCTTCTTCAGCGCCTCAAACGCGCCCAGCTCGTCGATGTCCCGGTGGATGACCATCGTCTGGATCGCCGTCTTGAACTTCTTCATGGATGCCACCCTTTCTGTATGCCAGAATTTGCCCATAAATCCAGTATATCAGCCGCCTCCGCAAAAATCAAGCATTTACAATCCCGCCCTTTCGCGTTACTCTATAAACAAACAACGCCCCATCCGGGTGAATCCACACATAAAGGAGCCTGTCCTATGAGCATCACTGTGCGCGACGTAAAGACGTACCTCACCGCCCCCGGCCGCTGCGACCTGCTCGTGGTCAAGGTGGAGACCTCCGAACCCGGACTGTACGGGCTGGGCTGCGCCACCTTCACCCAGCGCATCCTCGCGGTCAAGACCGCCATCGACGAATACCTGCGCCCCCTGATGATCGGGCGCGACGTGGACAACATCGAGGACACCTGGCAGGTGCTCTACGGCTCCTCCTACTGGCGCAACGGCCCCGTGCTCAACAACGCCATCTCCGGCATCGACGAGGCGCTGTGGGACATCAAGGGCAAGATCGCGGGCCTGCCCGTCTACAGCCTGCTGGGCGGCAAGTGCCGTCCCGGCGCGCGCATCTTCGCCGGCGCCCACGCCGCCACCATCGAGGAAATGGGCGACGAGGTGGAGAAGATCCTGGCCACCGGCCAGCAGTACATCCGCCTGTTCCTGGGCAAATTCGGCCAGAGCGAGGTCAGCGAGTCCGAAAAGCCCGCAGGCGCGCTCCCCGGCCACTACATCAACCCCAAGAAGTACATCCGCGACATGGTGAACATGTTCGCCTACCTGCGCGAGCGCTTCGGCGACGACCCCGAGTTCATGATCGACGTGCACGAGCGCGTCTCCCCCACTGAGACCATCCAGCTGGCCCGCGCGCTGGAGCCCTACCACCCCTACTTCCTCGAGGACAGCCTCTCCCCCGAGAACATCGACTGGTTCGAGAACCTGCGCGCCGCCACCTCCATCCCCCTTGCGATGGGCGAGCTGTTCAACAACGTCAACGAGTTCAAATCCCTCATCGCCAACCGCCGCATCGACTTCATCCGCTGCCACATCAGCCAGCTGGGCGGCCTCACCCCCGCCCGCAAGCTGGCCACCTTCTGCGAATACTTCGGCGTGCGCACCATCTGGCACGGCCCCGGCGACCTGACGCCCGTGGGCATGGCCGCCCAGCTCCACCTCGACCTTGCCACCCCCAACTTCGCGTTCCAGGAGCACATGGGCTGGAGCGACCTCATCTACGACATGTTCCCCGGCGCGCCCACCATGCAGGGCCTCTACATGATGCCCAACGACAAGCCCGGCTTCGGCGTGGACTTTGACGAGGCCCTCGCCGCCAAGTACCCGCCCCGCGGCTACAACAGCGACGCCTTCCTCGCCCGCCTCCCCGACGGCTCCGCCGTCCGCTCCTGATCTTCCCCACCAAAAACACCTGCGCGGCCTCCCCTCACATCGGGAGACCGCGCTTGTCCTTTGGCTTCCCCTTGAGTAAACACTGATTTATCAAAAGAAAAGGAAGTAGTATAATAGAACCGAGGTGAGAAAGATGGAAAAGCAGATGAACTTCACAGAAATGGAGTATGGACAAAGGCAGCACCAAACGAAGCGGGAGATTTT
>JAXEXP010000051.1:0-6350 GCA_034113365.1 Candidatus Spyradocola sp. | reverse complement strand
AAAATCTCCCGCTTCGTTTGGTGCTGCCTTTGTCCATACTCCATTTCTGTGAAGTTCATCTGCTTTTCCATCTTTCTCACCTCGGTTCTATTATACTACTTCCTTTTCTTTTGATAAATCAGTGTTTACTTGAGGGGAAGCTGTCAGCCGCAGCTGACGGATGAGGTGTCCGTCAAGCGCTGTCCCCACCCGAGGGAGATTCCCCCATATCGATACGGAACAATTCCTTTTTGGCGCTCGTTGTGGTATACTAAAGCGAAACCTGTCGGAAAGGGCGGAGAAAATGCTGAATCAGGAAGGCTGGAGCCTGCTTTTTATATTGATCATGGTGCTGGCGGCGCTGGGGTTGGGCCTGGCGCAGATGGGCCGGGAGAAGGACATGGCGCAGAGCCTGCGCGCGGGCGGCGGTGCGGCGGACACGGCGGTGGGCGCTGTGCTGCGCTGCGCGGGGCCGCTGCTGCTGGCGGTGATCCCCGGGGCGGTCTACCGCGGGGGCTTTGCGCGGGCGGGCGTCGCGGTGAGCGCGGCGGCGGGCTATGCGGTGCTGCTGGCGGTGCTGGCGCCGGCGCTGCGCAGGAGAGACGGCGCGGCGCTGACGCTGCCCGAGCTTGCCGCGGAGAACAAGGGCGTGCGCGCGCTGTGGGCGGCGCTGTGCTCGGTGCAGGCGCTGCTGGTGGCAGGCGGCGCGCTGGCGATGACGGCGCGCATCCTGGCGGGCGTGTTTTCGCTGCACTACACCATCGCGCTGGCGGCGTGCGCCGGGCTGTGCCTGCTGCTGATGGCGCTGTGCGGGCCGCAGTCGCGGCTGCGGATGGACCGGCTGCAGGGCGCGCTGCTCGTGCTGCTGCTCGTGGGGCTGCCCGCGGCGGCCGCCGTGCTGTTTGACGGCACGAAGGCGGCGGTGCTGAGCGGCCTTGCGCTGCAGGAGAGCGGCGCGCAGCTGGGGCTGGGCGTCGCATCGGACGCGCTGTGGTGCGTCGGGATCCTGGGCCTTGCGCTGCCCGCGCAGCGGGTGCTGGGCGCGGAAAATGAGCGCAGCGCGCGGCGGGGCGGCATCGCAGGCGGCGTGCTCGCGGCGGCGCTGGTGCTGCTGGCGGCGTTTGCCGGGCTGCTGGGGCGGTCGGTGGACGCGGAGCTCTCCGGGCTGACCGCGTCGGAGACCGTGCTGATGCAGATGGCGGAGGGCGCGGCGCTGCCGCAGCCGGTGAGCGCGCTGTTTGTGGGCGCGCTGGTGACGACACTGCTGCTGACGGCGCAGGACGCGCTGCGCGCGCTGGGCGGCTGGGTGAGCTGGGACGTCGTGGGCAATCTGTCCGGGCAGACGCGCGAGCGTCCGCTGCTGCGCGTGCAGCTGGGCGCGGCGTTGGCGGCGGGGCTGGCGGCCTTCGCGCTGGGGCTGAGCGCCACGGTGCCGTTGGAGTGGTTTGCGCTGGGCGCGTGCCTTCTGGGCGCGGTGCTGCTGCCCGGTCTGGCGCTGCGCGCCTGCGGGCGGAAGGCGCACCCGCTGGGCGCAGCCTGCGGTCTGGGGCTGGGCACGCTGATGGCGGTCGTGTGGATGGCGGTGCCGCAGCTGCGGAGCATGGGCATGCTGGGCGCGGTGCCCTGCGCGGGGCTGTCGCTGCTGCTGCAGCTGTGCGTGCGCGAGAAGCGGTCTGCTGAAAAGCCGGAAAACCGCCCTGACGCCGAGCAGGAGGAGCAGTCCGCGGCAGATGAGGAAGAGCCGTCCGCGGCGGAACAGGCCGCCGAGCAGGAGGAGCAGCCTGCTGCGGAGCCGGAACAAGCGGAGGAATGAGAGATGGAACTGTCGCTCTTTGACGTGGTGGGGCCGGTGATGATCGGGCCGTCCTCCTCGCACACGGCGGGCGCGGCGCGGCTGGCGCGCGTGGCCCGGCAGATCGCGGGGGAGTTCACGCGCGTGTCCTTCGGCCTGCACGGCTCCTTTGCCAAGACGGGCTGGGGGCACGGCACCGACCGCGCGCTGGTCGCGGGGGCATTGGGCCTGAGCGAGCAGGACGAGCGGCTGCGCACCTCCTTTGAGATGGCGCGTGCCGTGGGGTTGGAGTACGATTTCTACACCGCGGAGCTGGACGTCCCACACGAAAATGCGGTCAAAATGACGTTCACCGCCGCAGACGGCTCCCAATTGGACGTCGTGGGCGCGAGCCTTGGCGGCGGGCGCATCGTGATCACGCGCATCGGCGAGTACCCCGCGGAGATCACCGCGGACGCGCCCACGCTGGTCATCGTGCAGAACGACCGCAAGGGCATGGTCAGCCGCGTGTCGCAGATCCTGGCTTCGCACGACATCAACATCGGCGTGATGCGCCTGTCGCGCACGGCGCGGGGCGAGGTGGCCTGCTGCGTCATCGAGACCGACGGCGAGCTGCCCGGCGGCGTGCTGGAGGAGATCCGCAAGGTCCCGGGCGTGCTGTCTGCGCGCGCCATCAGCGCATAAGGAGGAAAAGAACGCATGTACAGCTGCTTTGCGGACGTCGAGCGCGCGTGCGCCGAGCGGGGCATCGGCCCTGCGCGGCTCTTTTTGGAGAACGAGGTGCGGCTGACGGGCCGGTCGGAGAAGGAGATCTATGATCTGATGGACGCGCGGCTGACCATCATGGAGGACGCCGCGAACCGCGCGCTGACCGGGCCGCTGGGCTCGGTGGGCGGGCTGATCGACGGCCTCGCGCAGGCGCAGTGGAACTACGCAAAAGGCGCGCAGACGCTCTGCGGCGCGTTTCTCAACCGCGTGATGGCGCGGGCGCTGTCCTGCTCGGAGGTCAACGCCTCCATGGGGCGCATCTGCGCGGCGCCCACGGCGGGCTCGTGCGGCATACTGCCCGCCGTGCTGCTGACGATGCAGGAGGAGTACGCCCTGCCCCGGCGCGCGCTGCTGGACGCGCTGCTGACGGCGTCGGGCTTTGGCGCGGTGGTGATGAAGAACGCCACCGTCGCCGGCGCGGAGGGCGGCTGTCAGGCGGAGTGCGGCGTCGCCGGGGCGATGGCGGCGGCCGCGGCGGTGCAGCTGCGCGGCGGCAGCCTTGCGCAGATGCTGACGGCGTTCAGCCTGACGCTGGTCAACTGCATGGGTCTGGTGTGCGACCCGGTGGCGGGGCTGGTGCAGGTGCCCTGCGCGCAGCGCAACGCGTCGCAGGCGGTCAGCGCGCTGCAGGCGGCGGACATGGCGCTGTCCGGGCAGGGGTTCCCCATCCCGGCGGATCAGGTCGTCGAGGCGATGGCGCGCGTGGGGCGGCAGCTGCCCATCGAGCTTAAGGAGACGGCGCAGGGCGGCATCGCGGCGACCAAGCGCGGCCGGCAGATCGCGCAGGAGATCCTGGGCAGGGAAAGAATATAATTGTATTGTAATTCCTGCGCGTTCATGGTATCATGGGTATGCAAAACGAAATAGGCAGGGTTGGGGTCTGCGCGTAAAGTGCTCCGCGGCTGGGGAATGGCCAAGGGGACGAAAAGCGGCAAGCTTGCGGTGCAGCCTCTGCTTCCCACTGCTGCATCATGGAGCCATAAATGGCCTCCTTTTTGTAGCGAAATGCCGAAAAGGAGGTTTTTTTCTATGCAGAAAATGGGCCGCGACTACTGGAAAGCTGCCGCGGGCAGCTTCAAATCCGTGCGCATGCTGGCGGTGTGCGCGATGTTCATCGCGCTGCGCATCGCCATCGGCGCGGTGTTCATCCCCGTGGGCGAGAACCTGCGCGTGTACTTCACCTACGCCGTAACGGCGCTGGGCGCGTCCATCTACGGCCCGCTCATGGCGCTTGCAGAGGGCTTTATCTCGGACATTCTGGGCTATTTCATCGCCCCCAGCGGCGGCTTTTTCCCCGGCTATACGCTCTCTGCCATGCTCGGATCGGTCACCTACGCGCTGTTTTTCTACCGCCAGAGGCTGTCCGTGCTGCGCATTTTCCTGTGCCGCCTGGCGGTCAATCTGGTCATCAATGTGCTCATCGGCTCCATCTGGAGCGCCATGCTGATGGGCAAGGGCTACTACTATTACCTGACCAAAAGCGTTGTCAAAAACCTGCTTCTGCTGCCCGCGGAGAGCTTCGTGATGTACGTCGTGTTCCGCACCATGACGCCGCTTCTCGAGCGCATGAGGCTGGTGGTCCCGCAGGGCAAGGGCATCCCGTTCCTCGCCGGAAGGAAGCGCTCGTAGTCTGTTCCGGCGCGCGCAACGCATCGAAAGCCGCCGCAACGTGCAGCCGAAATTCGCACAAAACACCCGCGGCGGCCCCCGCGCCCGCAGGCGCGCGTACCCGTTTGGGTGCGCGGAAAAGCCCCGGCGCGCCGCCGAACGGGCAGCCGAACGACCGCAAAATACCCCGGCGGCGCATTCCCCGCCGCACGAGAAAACCCCCGATGCAGCAACATACATCGGGGGTTTTGCTATGCTTTTTGAGCTATTTTTTTGACTTTTTATAGGGCTTTGCGGGGCGTTTTGGAGCCGTTTCCGCCAGTGAAAACCGCACGCGATTGCCCTTGATGCGCGTCAGCTGCATGGTCTGCAGTATGCTGCGCGCGCTGTCGGGCGTGACCTCCACGCGGGTGTGATCGGCGTAAATATCGATCTTTCCGATGGTATTAGCTGCCACATTCGCCCCCTCTACGATGGCGCTGACGATGAAATTGGGCGCGATGCGCTGGTTGCGGCCGATGGACGCGGTGAGCGCCACCATGTCGCCGGAGGGCGCGTTTTTCCTGCGCGCAGGGGCGGAAACCTTGCCGGAAGGCGGCGTCTGCGGGCGCGCCGTAGGCACAATATCGGTCACGTCGGGCAGTTCCATCGCCCTTCCGCCCTCGTTCATTTGAAGCAAAGCGCAGGCCACCGCGCGCAGATCCAGCCCTTCCTGCTCCATTTCCTCCACCAAAGGCGCCCAGTTTACCGACGCCATCGTGGACATATTCTCCATCACGCGGCGCTTTGCGGCGTCCCTGCGCAGCGCAAAAAGCTCCTCCTTGGAGGGCATATACGCCCTGCGGATGGGCGTGCGCAGGAAGCGTTCCAGCTCCTTGATGCGGCGGATCTGCGCCGAATTGCAGGCCAAAGTGTGCGATTCTCCGCTGCGCCCGGCGCGTCCCGTGCGCCCGATGCGGTGGATGTAATACTCGTTGTCGTCCGGAATATCGTAGTTGAACACCGCGCGAACGTCCTCCACGTCGATGCCGCGGGCGGCCACATCGGTGGCGACCAGCACGCTCAAACGCCCCATTTTGAAGTCGCTCATCACGCGCGTGCGGATGGATTGGCTCATCTCGCCGTGCAGACCGGTGGCGGAAAAGCCTGCTTGCGTCAGGTATTCCACCAGCTCATCCACCATGCGGCGGGTGTTGCAGAACACCACCGCGCGGCCCTGCCCGTAGCGCTGCAGCAGCAGGTTGAGCGCCTGCATCTTCTGCGCCTGCGGGATGTGGTAGAAGAACTGCTCGATGGTGTCCAGCGTGCGCTGCCCGCCGTCGACCGCCACCAGCTTTGGATCGCGCTGGAAATCCTGCGTCAGCGCCAGGATCGCGGGCGGCATCGTGGCGGAGAACAGCAGCGTCTGGCGCTGCTCGGGCGCGGAGGAGAGGATCTGCCGGATGTCGTCCACAAAGCCCATGTTGAGCATCTCGTCGGCCTCGTCCAGCACCACGGTCTCAAGCTCCTCCAGCAGCAGCGTGCCGCGCCGCATGTGATCCATGATGCGCCCCGGCGTGCCCACCACGATGGAGGACGCGCGAAGCCCTGAATTCTGGGCAATATAGGAGTCTCCGCCGTAGACGGTGCACACCGCTGCCTCGGGCTTGTAGCGCGCGTATTTGCGCAGTTCGCCGCTGATCTGCAGCGCCAGCTCGCGCGTCGGGGCGAGGATGAGCGCCTGCGGGCGGTTGGGCGCGATGCGGCTGACGCGCTCCACCACGGGGATGCCGAAGGCGGCGGTCTTGCCCGTGCCGGTGGAGGAGCGGCCCACCACGTCGTGGCCCTCGAGGATCAGCGGGATGGCGCTGGCCTGTATGGGCGTCAGCGACGCATAGCCCAGCTCCTGCGCGGCGCGCAGCACTTCGGGGGAGAGGGGGAGGCTTTCAAATACGTTTTGTTCCATGAGACTCGCTTTCCTGCGCGGGCGCGTCATAACGCCCGCGCCAAATCCATCATTTTGACCGTAACGCAACTATTTTAACAGGACAGTGCGAGATTTCCATGGAGAATATGTTAAGGTTTGTGCGAAAAACAAAACAGCGCGGCAGGGAACCGTCCCTGTCGCGCCGCAGCCTGTCAAAAAACAGGCATGTGCTCGCCGGGGATGCATGAAGGGGCCGCCGCCCCTTCAGCTTCAATCCGCAGGCGGGGGCGTGTACCC
>JAXEXP010000050.1:0-9294 GCA_034113365.1 Candidatus Spyradocola sp. | reverse complement strand
TCGGCGGGGTACACGCCCCCGCCTGCGGATTGAAGATGAAGGGGCTGCGGCCCCTTCATGCAACCCCGGGGAGCACATGCCTGTTTTTTGACAGGCTGAGCTTCCCCTCAAGGGGAAGCCTGGGGATGTCTGCCGTCGTTCTCTGCGCAGGTTCGTTGCGGCTGAGCGCCCGCCTTTTGGGAAAAACGCGCCGATTAACGCTTGGCGCCGCCCGCGACCTTGGAAAGGATCGCAGAGCCGTAGGAGAAGGAGGACGCCTGATGCTCGCGGTAGGCCGCTAGCGCCGACTCCACCATCTTGTCCAGCAGCTGCGGATAGCTGATGCCCATGGGCTCGAACAGGTAGAAGGCCAGCGAGCCGGGGATGGTGTTGACCTCGTTGACGTAGACCTGGTTCTTCGCGGGGTCGATGATGTAGTCCACGCGCACCACGCCCTTGAGGTCCATCACGCGGAAGATGCGCGCGGTCATGTCCTGGATCTGCTGCGTCATTTCGTCCGGGATGGGGGCGGGCAGCTTGCGCGCAAGGGACTGCATACCGCCCTTGGTTCCGCCCTTTGCGCCGCCTTTTGCGCCCTTGCCGCCCTTGCCGCCGCGCATGTACTTGTCGTCAAAGGTGAGGAATTCCTCCCACGAAACAGGCATTTCGCACAGCGACACGGTGACGTCGCCGCCGAAGCCCACCGCCGCGCAGTTGACCTCCTCGGGCTGATCCACGCCCACCTCGACGAGTATGCGGCGGTCAAAGGACGCCGCGGTGTCAATGGCGGCCTCCAGCCCGGCGCGGTCCTTGGCCTTGGAGATGCCGATGGAGGAGCCGAGGTTGGCGGGCTTGACGAACGCGGGGTAGCCCACCTCCTGCTCCACGCGGTCGAGCACGGCCTTGCGGTCGCGCTCCCAGTCGCTGCGCTCGAACCAGCACATGTCCAGCACGGGCAGGCCGCAGCCCTTGTAGATGAGCTTCATCGCGATCTTGTCCATGCCAGTGGCCGAGCCCAGCACGCCTGCGGAGGTGTAGGGCAGGCCGTAGAGCTCCAGCAGGCCCTGCACGGTGCCGTCCTCGCCGTTCATGCCGTGGAAGGCCAGCAGCGCGCAGTCGGGCTCGCACAGCAGCGCGTTGCCGCCGAACAGGCCGGCCTTTTCCTTGACCAGTTGCGCGCCGCCGCCAACGCGGGGCACGAGCATGCAGGGCGTGACCTTCTTTTCGTCAAAATGCGTGTAGAAGTCCATTTTGCGCAGCGCGTCGCCCGTGAACCAGCGGCCGGTTTTGTCGATGTAGACGGGGACGACGTTGTACTTTGCCTTATCCAGATTGTCCATCGCCTGCACGGCGGTGATGATGGAGACGTCGTGCTCGCAGGCACGGCTGCCGTACAGCACCAGAAGATTCATCATGGGGTTGACACCTCTTTATTCGTTGTAGTTGTCGGGAAGGTCGTTTTCAAACAGGATCACGTCGCCCGGGCGGCTGACCTTGGCGATGAAGTCCGACGCCTCGGCAAGCGTGCCCACGCGCAGCACGTCGTCGGCCTTGAAGCCCTCGTCCAGCAGGCCCTGATAGATGGGCTCGGTGCGCTTGATGCCCACCAGCACCGCGATGTCGCAGGCCCTGGCCATCTGGCGGCCGAACTCGCGGTTGCGCGCCTCCTCCTCCGCGCCCAGCTCCACCATGCCGGGGGTGACGCAGATGCGGCGGCCGGGGAAGCCGGAGAGCACCTCCATCGCGGCCTTGGCGCCCGCGGGGTTGGCGTTGAAGGCGTCGTCGATGACGGTCACGCCGTTGGCGCCCGGGATGAGCTGCAGGCGGTGCTCCACGGGCGTCAGCTTGCCCATGCCCGACTGGATCTGCTCGGGCGTCAGGCCCAGATGCAGCGCCACGGCCGCGCAGAGCACGGCGTTCTGGATGTTGTGCCGCCCCAGCAGCGGGGTGGTGCAGCGGACCTCGCCCTGCGGCGTCACCAGCGTAAAGGAGGAGCCTTCGTTGGAGACGGCGATGTCCTTGGCATGGACGGGGCAGGCGTCGGTCAGGCCCGCGAGGGTCTTGTGGATGCCGCAGCGGGCGTAGAGCTTTTCGCACCAGTCGCCGTCGGCGGCAAAGAACGCCGCGCCGTCCGCGGGCAGGCCGTCGATCAGCTCGTACTTGGTGTCCGCGACGGTTTCGATATTGCCGAAGGTCTCCAGGTGCTGCGGGCCGACGCTGGTCAGCACGCCGAGCGTGGGGTGCACCAGCTCCACCAGCTCCTTAATGTCGCCCTTGTGCCGCGCGCCCATCTCGGCCACGAACACCTCGTGCTCGGTTTTGAGCTGCTCGCGCACGACGCGGGTGATGCCCATGGGCGTGTTGAACGAGGAGGGCGTGACGAGCACGTTGTACTTCTCAGCAAGAAGGGTGCCCAGTATGAACTTGGTGCTGGTCTTGCCGTAGCTGCCGGTGATGCCGATCTTGATCAGGCCCTCGCGGCTTAAAAGGATGCGCTGGGCGTCCTTAAAGAAGCCCTTGTTGATGTGGTTTTCGATGGGCTGGGCGATTTTGGCGCTGAGCGCGACCGTCCACACCCAGACGGCGGGCAGCAGGAAGGGCAGCGCGCGCACCTGCACCACGTAGTCGCCCACGGCGTCCACGATGGCGAACAGGATGGCGTAAAACGCGACGTGGATGGCGAGCAGGCGCTGCACGCGCTTGGTGAGCACGAGTTTTTTCTTGGCGGGCACGCGCTTGTAGAGCAGGAAGCTTACGAGGCCGCCCGCAAAGAGTATGCAGGAGGCGATGAAATACGTCCACACGCCCGCAAAGAACGTCAGCGCCGTCATGGACAGCAGCGACACGATGGCCACGATGAAGCCCTTTAAGTAGGCGCGGTTCTGGTTCGCCGCGATCCACCGGCGCAGGCCGTCGAGCTGGTAGCTCTCCAGCTGCAGCATGTGGATGTACTCGATCGCGCCCAGCGTCATGCCCGCGGTCAGCAGCGCCACGGGCACGATCATGTTGATGAAGTCGATCATGCTTGTTCCTCCTCCGCGCCCAGCCAGCGCGCAGCCGCGTCCCGCAGCATCGCCGCGTGCGGCGCAATGTCCTCTTTTCCTTCGATGCGGGTCAGGCTCAGCCCGCCGCCGTATTGCAGCCCCATGTGGCCGCAGAAGTGCTCGATGCAGGCGAGGATGTGCTCGCACTCCCCCGTTCTGCCGCCCGTGCGCAGCGCGACGCCGTAGCAGCGGATGCCGCTGCGCAGACGCCAATGGCCGTTGTCGGGCGCGGTGTCGGCGTAGGGCGTGCAGCGGTCGATGAAGGCCTTGAATTGCGCGGGGACGTCCGCCCAATAAGACGGGCAGGCGATGACGACCGCGTCGCAGGCGTTCAGCCGGTCGAGGATCTCCCGAACCTCGCCGCCGCGCACGCAGTCGCCCGTTTCATAGCATTTCTTGCAGCCCAGGCAGAAGTCCAGCGGCACATTTCCCAGGCAGAGGTCGTCAACCTCCGAGCCCGCCGGGAGGGCTTGCTTCATGATATTCAGTATCTCCTGCGTGGCCCCATACGCCTTGGGGCTGGCGTTGAGCAGCATGACGCGCATGACTTACCCCTCCTTTGGAAACAAGAACGCGTCCAGGATGCGCAGGAAGCGGTCGCACTTGTCCAGATAGGCGAAGTGCCCCGCGTCCTCCAGCACGATGAGCGCCGAGCCCTTGATCTGTTTTTCCATCTCCTGCCCCATCCACAGCGGCGTCGCGGTGTCGCTGCGGCCCCAGACCAGCAGCGTCTCGGCTTTGATATTCGGCAGGCAGTGCGCCAGATCCTGATTGACCACCTTGACGAACGTGGCGCGCATCGCGGGCGGCAGCGCGCGGTAGTCCGCCGAGCCAAAGCGCCCGCCGAGCTTCTCGCGCAGCTTTGCGCCGCCGGGCAGCAGGTAGGTCAGGCGCTTGAGCGCCTTGAAGGTATAGGTTTTGACGTAGTATTTCGCGCCGCGCCTGGGCTTTAGGCCCGCCGCGCCCGTCAGCAGCAGCCGGCCCACCAGCTGCGGCCGCTCGGCGGCCAGCTTGATGGCCACGCGCCCGCCGAAGCTGTGCGCGAGGATGTCGCAGCCGGAGATGCCGGTTTTCTCCATGAATTCCGCGGTGAAGGCGGCGTATTCGTCCACCGACCAGCCGCTCTCGTCGGGCAGGCCGCTGCCGCCGTGGCCGGGGAAGTCGATGGCCGTGACGCGGCACTCGCCCTTGAGGTGATTGAATATCGGGATCCAGGAATCCACGCTGCCGCCCCAGCCGTGCAGCAGCAGCACGTCCCTGCCCTGCCCTGCCTGCTCATAGCGGCAGGCGCGCCCCATGATGCTGATCTCCATGCGCTAACCTCCAAGCGTTGCGATAAAATCCGACAGCAGCGCGACCCCGCGCTTGATCTGCTCCGGCTCCAGCCGCGAGAACCCCAGCCGGATGCAGTTGCGCCCGCGCCCATCCGGGTAGAAGGCGTCACCCGGCGCGTAGAGCACGCCGTATTCCTTTGCGTCCTCCATCGCCGCGCGCAGGTCGAGACGCTCGGGGAACTCCACCCACGCGGAGAACCCGCCCTCCACCTTCTGCCAGGCGGCGCGGCCGGTGAAATGCTCCTCCAGCGCGTCGTACAGCGCGTCCAGGCGCTCGCGGTACAGCCCGCGCGTGCGCTTGATGTGCCGGTCGAGATGTCCCTCGAGGCAGAACTGGCGCAGCGCCGCCTGCAGCAGCGGCGGGGTGTGGATGTCCTGATTGTACTTTTCGTGCGTCAGATACCGCACCAGCGCGCGGTCGGCCACCACCCAGCCCACGCGGATGCCCGGGAACAGCACCTTGGAGAAGCTGCCCGCATACACCACGTTGCCCGAGCCCTCCAGCGCCTTGATCGCCGGGTGGCACTCGCCGCGGAAGCGCAGCTCCTCGTTGAAGCCGTCCTCGAGTATGGGCACGCCGCGGCGGCGGCAGACCTCCAGCACCTGCTGCCGCCTGCGCAGGCTCATGTTGCGGCCGGTGGGGTTGTGATAGGTGGGGATGAGGTAGACAAGGCGCACGTCTTGCTCCACGATGGCGCGCTCCAGCTCGTCCGGCAGCATGCCCTCGGCGTCGCAGGGTATGGGCACGGCCTGTGCGCCGCGCGCGCGAAGGATGCCGAGGAAGCCGTTGTAGGTGGGCGCCTCCACGGCGACGGCCTGACCCGCGTCCACGAGCGTCTCCACCACAAGGCCCGCGCCCTGCCGAAAGCCGTTGACGATGAGCACCTCTTGCCCGTCCATGCGCAGGCCCTTGCCCGTCAGGTACTGCCGCACGTATTGCCGCAGCGGCTCGTACCCGCGCGTGTAGCCGTAGGCCAGCAGCACCGCGCCCTCGTCCACCATCACGGTGTTCAGCGCGCGGCGGAAGGCGTCGTTCTCGAACGCGTGGTAGTCGGGCGCGAGCGAGGAAAAGGAGATCACCTGGCGATTGCCCAGATCCACGCGGCCCTCGTGCTCGCGGAAGTCCGCGTAATCGCGCGCGCCTGAACTGATGCGGCTGTCCCAGTCGAACGCGCAGCCCGCGTCGTCCGGCTCGAGCCGCGCCTGCTGCGCCGCAAACGCGCCCTGCCCGCGGACGATGCGCACCAGACCCTCGCCCTCGAGCATGCGGTAGGCCTCGTCCACGGTGTTGCGGCTGACGTGCAGCAGCGCGGACAGCTCCCGCGAGGAGGGCAGGCGCTGCCCCGGCGCAAACGCCCCGCCGAGCAATCGTGCCCGCAGCGCGTCGCGCAGCTGAAGATACAGCGGACGGCCGTCGCCGCCGTTCAGCTCGATGTCCATGCCGCCGCCCCCTTCCCATACGTTTCCATGCTCTATTGTATCTGCTTTCGGGCCAAAAGAAAAGTGCCACGAGTGCGAAAATTCTCGCTGCTTGTGGCACCCTTCGGTTTACGCTGTATCGGGTTATTGTCTGAGATGCGGGTCGCCGCTTCTTTAAGGCTCCCCTTGAGGTTCACCCGGAGGGGCAAAGCCCTGGAGGTCGAGCGTTTTGGAAGAAACAGTCCGGTGGGCTGACCCCCGGAGGGGTACAGCCCTGGAGGTTGAGCGTTTTGGAAGAAACAGTCCGGTGGACTGTTTCTGGAAAATAAGCCGACCGGAACACCGGAGCAGCTGGAACAGCTGTTTCGGTGCGCAATAAGCTGTCGTCCGCAGGCGACGGATGAGGTGTACATCACGCGCTGCACCAACTTAAGACGCACTGAATCACACCCCATCCGTCTTTCGTAGCTTTTTGATAAAAGGCACAGAGCTGCAGCATTTTGCAGCTCTGCTTTTCCTAATAGAAGGACATTATTTGTATTCGGAGGAGTTGAGCAAAAGGCCATGAGTACCTTCCAGGTCAACAGTCCCTTTCTCTACGCGGTGACGGCCGTCGTGATCCTGTTCGTGCTGGCGCAGTCGGTGTTCTTCCTGGTGCGCGCGGCGCGGCGGGCAAAGCAGCTGGGCATTTCCGGCTCCGTGGTGCGCAAGACCATCGCATCGACCGCGGTGTTCACCATCGCCCCCGCGGTGGCCATCCTGCTGGGCGTCATCACGCTGTCCAAGTTCCTGGGCCTGCCGCTGCCGTGGCTGCGCCTGTCGGTGCTGGGCGCGCTGACCTATGAGCTGCCCGCCGCCACCTCCACCGCCACCGCAATGAACCTGTCGCTCTCCCAGCCCATCGCAGACCCCAAGGCCTACACCGCCATCGCCTGGGTGATGACGCTGGGCATCATCCCCGGCATCTTCATCGTGCTCTTCGGGCTCAAGAAGATCCAGAGCGGCATCGGCTCCATCAAGACCCACGACGCCGCCTGGGGCGAGATCTTCCTCAGCAGCATGTTTCTGGGCATGATCTCTGCGTTTGTGGGCATGCTCTTTGCCGACGTGCGGGAAGGGCTTTCGGGCTATATCCCCATCGTGGTGGCGCTGATCTCGGCGGCGATCATGGGCGTGTGCGGCCTGCTGCTCAAGAAGCTTAAGTGGACGTGGCTGGAGCAGTACGCGCTGCCCATCTCCATGCTGGGCGCGATGGCGCTGTCCATACCCGTCACCTGGCTGATGGGCTAGGGGAGGAGGAGAACCATGAAACAGAGAAGCTACATCGATTCCGTGCACTTCTACGGCCGCATCTGGGTGGCCATGGGCATCTTCCTTCTGCTGATGGTGCCCACCGTCATCTGCGTCTGGTACGGCGCATGGCCAGAGGCGCAGTATGTGCTCAAGGGCCTGCTGGGCGTCGCGCCCATCTTCTGGACGGTGGGCATCATCGAGGTGTTTACCTACGCGCCCATGCTGGGCACCGGCGGAACATACTTGGGCTTCATCACCGGCAATCTGGTCAACCTCAAGGTGCCCGCCGCGCTCAACGCCATGCAGGCGGCGGGCGTGTCGGCCTCCTCCGAGGAGGGAGAGGTGATCTCCACCATCGCCATCGCGACGTCCGCCATCGTCACCACGCTGATCATCGCGCTGGGCGTGCTGCTGCTGGGCGTGCTCCAGCCGATACTGGAGTCGCCCGTGCTTACGCCCGCGTTTGACAACATACTGCCCGCGCTCTTCGGCGGCCTTGGCGTGGTGTACATCTCTAAAAACTGGAAGATCGCCGTGGCGCCGCTTGCGTTCATGGTGGTGCTGTTCCTGCTGGTGCCGTCGCTGGCAAGCTCGGTGGGCGTGCTGGTGCCCGTGGGCGCGCTGGTGTGCATCGGCGTGTCGCGGATACTGTACAAGAAGGGCATTGTGAAGTAAAGGAGAATCATCATGGAAGTGCTGTATATCATACTGGCGGCGCTGGTGGTGTTCATCGCTGTGCTGCTCATCCGCGCGGCCGCATTTAGGCCGCAGAAGGAGGAGCCCGTCGTGGCGGAGCCCGAGCAGTTCGATCGCGAGAAGGCCGTGCGCGACTTGCAGGCGCTCATTCGCTGCAAGACCGTCTCCTACCGCGACCGCGCGCTGGAGGACGACGACGAGTTCGACAAGCTCTACGCGCTGCTGCCCGAGCTGTTCCCGAACGTCTACAAGACCTGCCCGCTCACACAGCTGACCGACCGCAGCCTGCTCTTCCACTGGAAGGGAAAGTCTGCCGGCGCCCCCGGCGTGCTCATGGCCCACTACGACGTCGTCCCCGTCAATGAGGATCAGTGGGAAAAGCCCGCCTTTGACGCCGTCATCGAGGACGGCGTGCTGTGGGGACGCGGCACGCTGGATACCAAGGGCACGTTCCTTGGTGTGCTGGAGGCGGCAGACAACCTGATGGGGCAGGGCTTCGTGCCTGTGAACGATCTGTATCTGGCCTTTGCGGGCAACGAGGAGGTCTCGGGCGACGGCGCGCCCGCCACGGTGCGCTGGTTCGAGCAGCAGGGCATCCGCCCCGCGTTCGTGCTGGACGAGGGCGGCGCGGTGGTCGAGGGCGTGTTCCCCGGCGTCACCCAGCCCTGCGCCGTGGTGGGCATCGCCGAAAAGGGCCCCATGGACGTCACCCTCACCCTCGACTCCACCGGCGGCCACGCCTCCACGCCCCCGCCGCACACCTCCGTGGGCCTGCTTGCCCGCGCCGTGCAGCGCGTGGAGGATCATCCCTTCCCGTTCCAGCTCACCCCGCCCGCCGCGCAGATGTTTGACACGCTGGGCCGCCGTTCCACCTTCCTCTACCGCCTCATCTTCGCCAACCTCTGGTGCTTCAAGCCCGCGCTCAACCTGCTGTGCAAAAAGAGCGGCGGCGAGCTCAATGCGCTGGTGCGCACCACGGTGGCCTTCACCCAGATGCAGGGCAGCGCCGCCTCCAACGTGCTGCCGCCCAAGGCCTGGGTGGGCGCGAACCTGCGCCTGATGGGCGCCGAGACGGTGGAAAGCGCTAAGGCCTACCTCGAAAAGACCATAGACAACGACCGCATCCGCGTAGACGTCGTGGAGGGCATGAACCCCTCTCCCGTCTCCCGCACCGACGGCGAGCCCTGGCAGCGCCTGTGCACCGCCATCCGCGCCACCTGGGACGGCGTGGTCGTCACGCCCTACATGATGCTGGCCTGCTCCGACTCCCGCCACTACGGCCGCATCTCCGACCACGTCTACCGCTTCTCTGCGATGGCGCTGTCCAAGCAGGAGCGCGGCATGATCCACGCCAACAACGAGCGCGTGCCGCTTGAAACCGTCGAAAAGACCGTCGCGTTCTACCAGCGCCTCATCCGCGCCTGCTGATGAATCAACAAAAACCTCCGTGTTTTAGTGGTGCAACTTAGGGATACGCAATCCCGGAAAAATATCGGCATAGTTGGTATGTATTTACCGGCTATGCCGAT
>JAXEXP010000049.1:0-5710 GCA_034113365.1 Candidatus Spyradocola sp. | reverse complement strand
CCCCTCCACCCCGGGGGGGCCCCCGGGCGTCCGCCGAGCACCCCAACGCCCCCCCGCCCCCCCCCCGTAAGGGTGCGGCGCGCGGGGGTCATCCTCTATGATCGCCAGCAAAAACTATTTCCGTCTGTCCTCCACCCTGCGCGTGGCCACGACCTGCGCGCCGGTTCCCGCGGCGTCCTCCAGCAGCACGTCGCCCACGGCAACGGGCGCCTTGACGCTCAGCCCGCGGATGGCGCGCAGCACGTCGTCCACGCGCTCCTTGGGCACGGGCTGCGCGGTCTTAACCGAGCACATCGCCTGCTGGCCGTGGATCACGGGCACGGAGCTGGTCACCGTGCGCATGGGCGCGGTGAACTCCTGCACGCCGTAGAGCTGGCCTCTTTTGCAGGTGTTGCCCGTCACCTTCACTTCGCCCTCGTCGTCCCACACGGTGAGCCGGCAGCCCACCGGGCAGGAGATGCAGACAAATTCCTTCTTCATCTCTCAGCCCTCCTCAACGCAAACCGTGACGTCGCCGTCCACCTTTGCAAGGTCGATGACCGCCTTTTCCATCTCGCCCGGGGTCATCACGGGCTTCTTGAGCATCTTAAGCACGGTTTCTCCGCACTTGACCGTCAGCCGAGCTGGCTTTACCGCGCTGCCCACGCGGAAGTACAGCGCCGCCTCGCCCTCGCCCTTGACCAGCCGCTGCGGCACCACGTACCGCACCTCGCCGCAGGGCACGACGTTCACCGTCTCGGCCTTGGCAAGGCGTCCCTGCGCGAACTTCGCGGCGCTCTCGCCCGCGATCTGCGCCTCGGCGCTGACGTTGTCCACCAGATCGTGCACGTGCAGCACGTTGCCGCAGGCGAATATGCCCTCGGCCGTGGTCTGCCGCGCGGCGTCCACCACCGCGCCCGACGTCACGCGGTCCATCGCCGCGCCCGTGCCCTGCGTCAGCTCATTTTCCGGGATCAGGCCCACCGACAGCAGCAGCGTGTCGCATTCCACATACCGCGCCGTCTCCATCTTCGGCCGCCGCGTCGCGGGATCCACCTGCGCGATGGTCACGCCCTCCACGCGCTCGCGCCCGTGCACCTCCACCACCGTGGTGTTGAAGTACAGCGGAATATTGTTATCTTCCAGGCACTGCACGATGTTGCGGTTCAGGCCGCTGGAGTAGGGCATCAATTCGCACACCATCTCCACCTTCGCGCCTTCCCACACCATGCGCCGCGCCATGATCAGCCCGATGTCGCCCGAGCCCAGGATCACCACGCGCTTGCCGGGCATCATGCCCTCCATGTTGACCAGCCGCTGCGCGCAGCCCGCGGTGTACACGCCCGCAGGTCGCGTGCCGGGGATGTTCAGCGCGCCGCGCGTGCGCTCGCGGCAGCCCATGGCCAGCACCACGGCCCCCGCCTGCACCTGCACCAGCCCGTATTTGCCGGACACCGCCGTGATGCGCCGCTCCGGCGTGACCTCCAGCGCCATCGTGTCCAGCAGGATCTCGATGGAATCGATCTTTTCCACCTCGTCGATGAAGCGCTGCGCGTACTCGGGACCGGTCAGCTCCTGCCCGAAGTAGTGCAGCCCGAAGCCGTTGTGGATGCACTGCTGCAGGATACCGCCCGGGAAGGAATCGCGCTCCAGTATCAGCACATCCTTCGCTCCCGCCTTGTGCGCGGCCAGCGCCGCGGCAAGCCCCGCAGGGCCCCCGCCGATGATGGCGACCTCTACGTTTCTGACCATTTATTTCTCCTCCTGACGGGTGCGCCCGAGTATGAGTCTGGATTTTCCGCCGTTTTTGGTGATCTTCTCCATGGGGATGCCGCCGTGCTTTGCGATCAGCTCCATCACGCGCGGCGCGCAGAAGCCGCCCTGGCAGCGGCCCATGCCCGCGCGGGTGCGGCGCTTGACGCCGTCGAGCGTAGGCGTGCCCAGCGTGCGCTCGATGGCGCGCACGATCTCCGCCTCCGTCACCGTCTCGCACCGGCAGATGATGCGCCCGTAGCGCGGGTCGTCCGCAATCGCCGCCTCGCGCTCCTGCGCAGTCATCTCGCGGAAGGGCTTTGCCTTTTTGCGGATGGGGTCGTAGTCGCCGCGCGGGATCAGCTGCAATCCCGCCTGCCGCAGCGCCTCCACCGTCTCCTCGGCAATAGCCGGGGCGGACGAAAGCCCGGGCGAGCTGATGCCCGCCGCCTGGATGAGCCGCGGATTGACCCTGGAGCGTCCCAGTATGAAGTCCCCCGTGCTGGGCACCGCGCGGATGCCCGCAAACGAGGTGATGGGCCGGTTAAAGGGCACCCCGGGCATGGACTTTGCGCCCGCGGCCTTCAGCGCGTCGATGCCCATCTGGCTGACCGACGTGTCCTCCTTGCCCGAATCCTCCACCGCCGTGGGGCCCACGAACGCGTTGCCGTCCACCGTGGGCGACACCAGCACGCCCTTGCCCAGCGGGCCGGGGGCCTGGAACACCACGCGCTGCACGAATCCCGACGCCGCGCGGTCCAGCAGCACGTACTCGCCCTTGCGCCCCTTGATGGTGAAGCTGTCGTCGCCCATCATGCGGGAGATCTCGTCGGCGTGCACGCCCGCGGCGTTGACCACGTAGCGCGAGCGGAAAATGGCGTTCTTGTCGTTTTCCACCTCCACCGCGTCGCGCAGCGTGGTGATCTTCTCGGCCGAAAAGTCAAAGTAGAACTCCACGCCGTTGTCGTGCGCGTTCTCCGCGCAGGCGATGGTCATCTCATACGGGCAGGTGATGGCGCCGGTGGGGGCCCACAGCGCGCCCACCACGTTTTCCGCAAGGCCGGGCTGCTTTGTAAGCGCCTGCTCGCGGCTTAAGATCTCCAGCCCCGGCACGCCGTTTTTCAGGCCGTTGTCGTATAATTTCCGCACCGTCGCCATGTCCCTTTCGTCAAAGGCCAGCACCAGCGAGCCGATGCGCTTGAGCGGCACGTTCAATTCGCGGCACCACTCGTCGAACATCGCGTTTCCCGCGACGTTGACGCGCGCCATGACCGTGCCCGGCTCACAGTCGTACCCCGCATGGACGATGGCGGAGTTTGCCCGCGACGCGCCCATGGCCACGTCCGCGCCCGCCTCGAGCACGGCCACGCGCACCTTGTAGGCCGACAGCCGCCGCGCGATGGCGCAGCCGACCACGCCCGCGCCGATGACGACCACATCATACATAACTCTGTATCCTCCCGGAATAAATTGTAGGCTTTCCACCCTCTATTTTACCCCGCCCGCGCGTCCCTGTCAACGCAAACCACCCCGTTGCGCCGCGCGCAAAACTGTGCTATACTACAACCCCCAAAAAAAGCGTAAAAGGAGGTCCTGCCCCATGACGCTCACCTTCCGCCCCGCCGTCCCCGGCGACGCCGAGCTGCTGGTGCGGCTCTACAACGCCGCCTTTTACGCCGACTACCTGCGCTACGGCCAATGCCCCGGCTACGGCAGATCCGTCCCCGACATGCTGGGCTCCATCCAGCGCACGCACAAGCAGCTCCTGCTGCTCGACGGCGAGCCCGTGGGCGTGCTCTCCTACAACTACGAGGGCGAGGGCCAGATCTACCTGGGCTGCCTGTGCGTCGTGCCCGAGCACCAGGGCAAGGGCCTGGGCACGCGCGCCTTCGCCCGCCTGCTCTCCCTCTGCCCCGACTGGCAGCGCATCCGCCTCATCACCCCCGCCGACAAAACCGAAAACGTCCGCTTCTACACCGAAAAATGCGGCATGACCCCCGGTGCCGTCACCAAGGACGGCGCGGTGGACGTAGTAGAGCTCACGCGCACGCGTCCGCGTCAATGAGCGTGCGAAGATCATATACAGGAGGAATACTTTATGCTGCAAATGAGGATTCTGTCGTCGCTGCACCGTGTGTTTCCGTCGGATTGTCCGGACGTAAGCCTTGCGCGCTTCACCGCCGCGGGCAACGAGCCGCTGTCCTTTCAGGCGGCGTTCCGCATCGCCGGGACGGAGGAGAAGGTGCGCCGCGTCAACGTGCGCACCGAGACCGCGCTCCCGCTGTCCACCTATCTGGTGGGCTATGTGCCGGTGCTCCACACCGACACCGACGGCCTGACCGGCCTGCCCGCGCCGGGGCTGTTCGGCGACCTGCTGCTGGAGAAGGCCACCAACCCCGAGCTGGTCTACGAGGGCGCGCCGTGGGGCATGGAGTACTACGAAAAGGGCGAGGAAACGCTGGTCATCGCGGCGGACGACTGCTGGCAGTCGCTGTGGTTCACCGTCAACGAGCACCGGCAGTACGTAGAGCCCGGCCTCTACCCGGTGACCGTCACGCTGGAGAGCACGGCGGATCGCGCGGTGCTGGCGCAGTGCACGCTGGAGGTGGAGATCCTCCCGGTGCGGCTGGTGAAGCAGACGCTGCTCTACACCAACTGGTTCCACTGCGACTGTCTGGCGGACTTCTACGGCGTGGAAATGTTTTCCGACCGTTTCTTTGAGATCATGCACGATTTCATCGGGAAGGCTGCGCGCAACGGCATGAACATGCTGCTGCTCCCCGCCTTCACGCCGCCGCTGGACACCTGCATCGGCAGCGAGCGCCGCACGGCGCAGCTGATTCGCATCCGCAAGGACGGCGAGCGCTATTCCTTCGACTTCTCGCTGATGAAGCGCTATCTGGACGTCGCGCGCGACGCAGGCGTGGAGTATTTTGAGCACGCGCAGCTGTTCTCACAGTGGGGCGCGCTGGCGGCTCCCAAGATCGTCGCGACGGTGAATGGCCATGAGCAGCGCATCTTTGGCTGGGACACCGACGCGGCCGGCGAGGACTACGCGCGCTTCCTGCGGGCGTATCTGCCGCAGCTGACCGCGTTCCTCCGTGCGGAGGGGCTGCAGGGGCGCGTGCTCTTCCACATCTCGGACGAGCCCACCGATGCGAACGAGGCTGCCTATGCCCGCGCCAAGGCCGTGGTGTCCGACCTGCTGGAAGGATGGATGCTGGGCGATCCGCTTGCCGACTACCGCTTTTACGAGAACGGCCTCGTGCCCACGCCCATCTGCGCGACCGACGCCATCGACGCATTCCTCGGGCGCTGCGACCATCTCTGGGCGTACTACACCGGCGGGCAGCTCCGTGACGGCCTGTCCAACCGCGTGTTCATCACCCCGCCCGAGCGCAACCGCATGCTGGGCGTGCAGCTCTACTACCACCGCATCGAGGGCTTCCTGCACTGGGGCTACAACTACTATTACGACAAGCTCAGCCATGGGCTGTTCGACCCCAAGTCCAACCCCTGCGGCTTTGGCAACCACGCCGGTACCTCCTATTGCGTCTATCCCGGCCGCAAGGGCGACGCGATCCAGTCCGTCCGGCAGAAGGTGTTCGCCGAGGGCCTGGACGACCAGCGCGCACTGCAGACGCTGGAAAAGTGCAAAGGCCGCGCATACTGCGAGCAGCTGATCCATGCGCACTTCGGCACGCCTTCCTTCCGCACCGCCCCCGATTCCCCCGAGGCCATGCTTGCCTTCCGCGAGGCCGTCAACCGCGCGCTCGCGGAGTAATCCCGGTTTCCGTCAAAAAAACCAAAGACCCCGACCCCCAGCCGTTCCCCACCCCTCAGGCTTCCCCTCGAGGGGACTCTCGGAGGGGCGCAGCCCTGGAGGGCGAGCGTTTTGGAAGAAACAGTCCGGTGGACTGTTTCTGGAAAATAAGCCGACCGGAACACCGGAACAGCTGGAACAGCTGTTTCGGTGCGC